>JBBRVS010000009.1:0-49953 GCA_038246645.1 Pyrinomonadales bacterium | reverse complement strand
ACGCGGAAACTCGCGCTTTAAGTTCTGCTCGTATTTTTTCCGATAAACAGGCGAATGAAGAACGGCGTAAGTGTAATAAAAAATATCCTGCTTCGTAATCGCCGCGCCGTTCGACGATTTATAATGACCTTGAAACTGAGTTAAGCCCCAATCGGTGATGTTTTCGTGTTTTTGATTTTCGGAATCGAATGTATAAAGCGGAAGTGTTTGAGAATCGCCGTTAAAATGTAAATCAGGCAATTTATTGACTATTAAAACATTGAAAATTTTGCCATTTGTATTTACACAAATTGAATAATTAGACACATCTTTTCTAATTGGATAAATCAAATGATTTTGATAAATCCGATGAGTAATAACTTTGTCGTAATAAGTAACGAAATCAGAATTATTAAAATGGAAAATATAAAAAAGGCACAGGCATTAATTTGCCCGCACCTTTCTATTAAACAAAAACGTCAGAATCAGGCAAATTATAGCAAGGTTTCAAACGATTAAGCATACGCGGGAACGGAATTGTTTCTCTAAAAACATAAGTGAAAACAACTATTTATAATTCTACCAGTAGATTTCTACGATATTAGAATCGGTTATGGCAACATCTTTTGTTATTAAAGGAGGATCGAACTCGACTCTCCGGTAGATTGTTCGATTGATCGGTTAAAATTAGCGGAAATTTCACGGCTTGCACTTTCTAAATCATCATCTATGATTTCCATCGAACCGACTATAGAAAAATCAGTTGAATCTTTTTCGACTTCATCATAAATTATGACTTTAGCGCGATGTTTGCCTTTAACTGTAATTTCTTCTAAAAGCCGTATTCGTCCTTGGGAATCAATCACGGCATCAATTGTTTGAGACATACAATATCACCTCACGTTTTTATTATAAACATAAACTTGTTTTCGATAAATACTTTAAGGTTTCAAACGATATAACATTCGCGGAAAGGGAATAGTTTCGCGGACGTGTTCGATGCCGCACATCCAGGCGGTCGCGCGTTCGATGCCCATTCCGAAACCGGCGTGCGGAACTGCGCCGAATCTTCGCAAATCGAGATACCACTCAAAGGATTCCTTTGGCAAATTGTGCGCTTCGATCTGCTTTTCCAGAAATTCGAGATCGAAAGCGCGTTCGCCGCCGCCGATGATTTCGCCGTAACCTTCGGGCGCGAGAAGGTCTGCGCCCAAAGCCAATTCCGGTCGCGTCCGGTCGCGTTCAAAGTAAAACGCTTTAATAATAGCAGGGAAATGATGAACGAAAACGGGCGCGTCGAATTGTTTTGAAATATAAGTTTCGTCCGGCGCACCGAAATCGCCGCCCCATTCGAAATCGTTTTCGAGTTCGCCCTTTTGAAAGCCTTCTTTTAAGATTTTAACCGCATCATCATAGTGAACACGCGGGAAATTGCTCGCTTGAATCGCTTCTAGTTTGGAAATATCGCGTTCTAAAACCGTTAATTCATCGCGGCGGTCGGCTAAAACTCTCTCGACAATGAATTTGATCAAGCCTTCACCCAAAGTCATCACATCATCAAGTTGCGCGTAAGCCATTTCGGGTTCGACCATCCAGAATTCCGTCAGATGGCGGCGCGTTTTCGATTTTTCGGCGCGGAAAACCGGACCGAAGGCGTAACTTCTGCCGAATGATGCGGCGGTCGCTTCGTTGTAAAGCTGACCGGATTGAGTTAAATACGCTTTATCGTCTTCAAAATAATCAACTTCAAAAAGCGTCGTCGTGCCTTCGCAAGCGGCGGGCGTGAAGATCGGCGTGTCAGCCAAAATAAAACCGTTGTCGTCAAAAAAATCGCGCGTCGCTTTAATAACCGTGTGGCGAATTTTTAAAACGGCGTGTTGTTTTTTGGAACGAATCCACAGATGGCGATTGTCCATCAGGAATTCAGTACCGTGTTCCTTCGGCGTGATCGGATAATCGTGGGAATTTTGGATAACTTCCAACGTGGTAACGTCCAATTCGACGCCGATTGACGAGCGGTCATCTTCTTTGACATTTCCCGTAACTATGATCGAAGATTCCTGTCCGAGCGATTTCGCGTTTTCATACAATTCTTCATTGTTCGGTTTGAAAACGACGCATTGCACAATGCCCGTACCGTCGCGCAATTGCAGAAAAACCAATTTTCCGCTCGAACGCGAGTTATAGAGCCAACCTTTCAGCGTAACTTCTTCGCCGATATGATTTTTTAATTCGTTGATATATGTTTGATTCATAAAAAATGTTAAGTAATTTATCCAGAATAATAAAATAATTATTCTACCAAATTAATTGCCGAATTCACGAATCACCGCGCTGATTGATTCCTTCGCATCGCCGAAAAGCATTCGCGTGTTCGGTTTGAAAAACAGTGGGTTTTCGATTCCCGCAAAACCCGAAGCCATCGAGCGTTTGAGTACAAAAACCGTCGGAGCGTAATCAACATTAATAATCGGCATTCCGTAAATCGGACTCGATTCATTTTCGCGTGCGTCCGGATTGACGACATCGTTTGCGCCGATCACCATTGCCACATCAAAGGTTTCCATCCGCGGATTTGCCTGATCCATTTCAAGCAGTAAATCGTAGGAAACATCGGCTTCGGCGAGCAGTACGTTCATATGTCCGGGCATCCGTCCGGCAACGGGATGAACGGCGTAGAAAACTTCCGCGCCGTTTTGTTCAAGTATTTCCTGCAATTCTTTGACGACGTGCTGCGCCTGCGCGACTGCCAGACCGTAACCCGGAACGATCAAAACACTGGAAGCCGCTTCCAAAATGTAATAAGCATCTTCGGCAGAAAGTGCTTTGACTTCGCCTTCGACCGTTCCGGCAATTTGTTTGACCGAACCGAAACCGCTGAACAAAACATTTGAAAGCGAACGGTTCATCGCTTTGCACATAATGTTTGTCAAAATAATTCCGCTTGCCCCGACGAGTGATCCGGCGACAATTAAAATTATATTATTAATCGCAAAACCGGCGGCACACGCGGCGAGTCCCGAATAACTGTTTAAAAGTGAAATGACGACCGGCATATCCGCGCCGCCGATTGGAATGACGACCATTATTCCGAGCACAAATGAAAGCCCGATGATGGCGTAAATATAAAATAAATTTTCCGGTTGAAGCGCAAATAAAACGCCGCAAACAATGATCGCAATTACAAGTAAAAAATTTAAAATCTGCTGACCGCTGAATAAAACGGGTTTGCCGGAAATTTTCTCGCTCAATTTTCCCCAGGCGATGACACTTCCCGTAAATGTTACGCCGCCGATCAAGATCGAAAGAATAATCGTAACGAGCGTAAATGTCGTATTTGCCTCAAGAAAAATCGCGGCAAAACCGACTAATAAACTCGATAATCCGCCCGAACCGTTAAAAAGCGCGACCATTTCCGGCATCGCCGTCATTGCAATGGTGCGCGCCGCGATTGCGCCGATGACCGAACCGATCCCGATGCCGAGCAAAATCCATTTATAATCGAGAATTTGTTTATCAAGAAGCGTTACGACAATTGCAATCAGCATTCCGCCCGATGACAAAAGATTTCCGCGCCGCGCCGTGGCGGGCGAACCGAGTTCCTTTAGACCGTAAATAAAAAGAACCGCCGATGCCACATACGCCAGATTTATCAGCAAAACTGTATTCATTTATTTTGCACCGCCGGGCTTTTTCTTGAACATTGCCAGCATCCGGTCGGTCACGAGATAACCGCCGACGACATTTACGGTTGCGAAAACCACCGCTAAAGTTCCGAGAATAATTGTGAAAGTATTATTTCCTTCACCCGCCGAAATAACCGCGCCGACCAGCGTAATTCCCGAAATCGCGTTTGCACCCGACATCAATGGCGTATGCAAAGATGACGGAACTTTGTTGATCAACTCGAAACCTAAAAATATCGAGAGCATCAGGATAAATGTTAAAAATACGGCTTCCACAGCTTTTTTTCTCCTTAATTTATAAATTTTCGTAACTGTTTAGGACTTTGAGAAAACCCAAAAACAAAAAACTCCCCTCCTTAGAAAAGCAGGGGCAGAGCGGTGGTTGTATAAGCCGATCTTTCTTGAATCATAAACGCATCAACCACCCTGCCCTGCGGGCATCCCTCCTTTTCTAAGGAGGGAAACTTAATGCCCTAATCAGTTAAAGATTTTTTATTCGCTCATTTATAATCTCGCCTTGATTTGTAATAACGCAGCCCTGCAAAATCTCGTCGTTCAAATTCAGATTAAATTCTTTTTTTTCTTTATCCCAAAATTCTTCAATTAAATTATAAAGGTTTGACGAATACATTTGACTGGCATCACGGGCGACGAAATTTGACCAATTCCCATCGCCGATAATTGTAACACCTTCAAAATCAACGGTTTTTCCGCCGACCGAGCCTTCGACATTTCCGCCTGTTTCCGCTGCCATATCAACAATTACCGAACCTTTCTGCATTTCGGGAATCATATCTTTGGTAATTAAAATCGGCGGTTTTCGTCCGAAAACCTGTGCGGTCGTAATCACAATATCGGATTTGGCGATCTGATCTTTTTGCGCTTGTTTTTGTTTGTCGAGTTGTGCGGGCGTTAGCTCGACCGCGTAGCCGTCTTTGGTTTGTCCGGTTTCGCCGAGGTCAATTTCGAGGAATTTTGCGCCGAGCGATTTGACCTGTTCGGCGGTTACAGCGCGTGTATCGAAAGCCGTAACTTTTGCGCCCAGACGTTTTGCCGTCGCAATCGCCTGAAGTCCGGCAACGCCGACACCGATCACGAAAACATTTGCCGGTTTCAGAGTTCCGGCGGGAGTCATCATCATCGGCAATATTCGCGGCAGTTTTTCGGCGGCGAGCAAAACCATCACATAACCGGCGAGATTCGCCTGCGAACTGAGCGCGTCCATTTTTTGCGCCCGCGTCGTTCGCGGAATCATTTCCATACTGATCGCCGTTATTTTGTTTTGTTTAAATTCTGAAACTAAACCTTTTTCATTAAATGGATCAAGAAAGCTGATGTGAAGGGAATTTTCCTTTAATTTGCCGATTTCGTCGTTCGGAGGTTTGCCTAAACGCAGCAGAATATCAGAAGTTTTCAATAATTCTTCACGGTTGGCAATAATTTTTGCGCCGGATTCAATATATGCTTCGTCCGAAAATCCGGCGTTTTTGCCGGAATTCGTTTCGACCTGAACTTCCGCTCCGATTCGGGTCAGTTTCAGGGCGTGAACCGGTATCAAAGAAACACGATCATCGCTATTTTTCGACTCTTTCGGAACTCCGATCAGCATTGATAGATTTTCCCCTTTAATATAGTTTAAGTTTTGTTTAATTCTTTTTTGATTGTTTTCCGCAAAACAGGGAATTTATCTAATCTTTCCACAGCTTCCAAAACAATGCAAAACATCGGCTCGATGTATTGAATATAATTAGTTTTACCACAATTTGCCGTTTGATTTGAAAATGTGCCGATGGCTTTCAGGCATCTTTGAACGGTCATTAAATCAAATTCATAATTAAAGTCTTCAATTTTGATTTTTTCCAAACCGAGTTTTTCTCTTTCCATGAGGAAAAAATGCTTTTGTTCGTCCAACCACTTTTTATCGGGCATTTGTAAAACACGGTCAAGCAGAAGAGAAACCAAATCATACGCGAGAGAACCGATTCTGGCATCTTGATGATCGATGATTCTGATTTGATTCTGTGTATCAATCATCACATTTGCCGCGTGAAAATCGCGGTGACACAAAACTTTTGCGCGACGCTCGAGTTCCTTTGCGAGGGTCGAAAACTCTTTTTGCAGATTTTCTGTCGCGTGTTTGGAAAGTTTTTGTTTTTTCAGGCTTTCAAAATAATGTGTTTTGAAAAAATTTAATTCCCATGTGAGTTTCTCTACGTCAAATTTCAGGCGCGAAGCAATCGAATTTAATTCAAAAGCCATTGAAGTTGCCGCTTGAATTCTGGCAATTAAAATGATTGCTTGATTTAGTAAAATTTCCCGCGTTTCAAAATCCGATTTTTCTAAAACATCGCGCAAAATCTTATCGCCGAAATCTTCCTGGATAATTACGGCGTGTTCGCCGTCGAAATCATAAATTTCGGCAACGGGAAGTCCGTTTTTTAAAAAAAGATTTGTAACGTCCAGATAGTTTTGCTCTTCGGGCAGAAAAGGTTCGGGATAAACGCAGGCAATTGCGGTTTCTGTCTTCCAATTAATGCGAAAATATTCACGCGTCGAAGCGTCAGGCGTAAGTTGCTGAAGTTTAATATCTTCGGACTTATTTCTTGAATGTAAAAAAGTCTTAAGTCTTTGCGCGGCATCGGTCATAATTCTTGATCTAATGAAACGACATAATTTTCGCCTTCAAATTTACCTTTTAAAGCCTTTTGCGGAATTTCCGGGTGATGCGCCAACATATCCGCCCGGACAATCGCGACATTTTTATAAACCTGGTTGCTTTTGATCGAAACGCCGTCGCCGATAATCGAGCGGTAAATTCGCGCATTTTCGCTGATCGAAACATTATCCCAAATTACCGAATCTTCGACACGGGCAGATGATGCAATGTTTGAATTGTTGCCGATGACGATTCTCTCGGAATTGCCGTTGAGCATTCCCAAACTTATGTCCAGATAACGCGGAATTGTCGAAAGCTCGAACCATTTTCCGCTCGCGATATGCGCGGAGATCTTTTCGCCGTTTCTAATCGCCGGATTGTAAAACGTCGGGACAATATCGGAATAAATGTTTCGCGGAATATATTCAAAAACAGTTGGTTCGAGAATGTGAATTCCGGTGAACATCAATGGATTTGGGATTATAGATTTCGGATTTCGGATTTCGTTTTCTTTTAAAGGCTCTGGAAAACCGCTGCCGAATCCGGTAACGCAGCCGTTTTCGACAAAAACTTCGGTAAATTTTTCGCGTTTCGGGTTTTCCATTAAAACCATCGTGGCGATCGCGCCGCTTTTTTTATGGGTTTCGATGGCTTTGGAAATGTCTATATCGGTGATGATTTTGCCGTTGATGATCAGAAAAGTTTCGTTTTCCAGATATTTACGGGCATTATCGAGTGCTCCGGCGGTTCCGAGAATTTTCGGACTTTCGATTGTATATTGAATCTTTACGCCGAAATCGCTGCCGTTGCCGAGAGCTTTTTTAACCGATTCGGGTTGGTGATGAAGATTGACGATTATATCGCGAAAGCCGAATTTGGCGACGTATTCGGCAACATAACCGACCAGCGGTTTGCCCAGAAAGGGAATCGCCGGTTTGGTTCGATCAATTGTTAAAGGGAACAGCCGCGTTCCGAATCCGGCGGCTAAAATCATTGCTTTCATCTATAAGAATTATTTAATGATAGGTGCTATTTGGCAAGTGTCGGTTTCAAATACTTTCAAAAACAAACCATACTTTTTTTGCCGTCCAAAAGCAAACTTGCGAAAATGCGTTTTCTCATTAAAATCAAGTAAGAAGGGCATTTATGAATAAAATTACCTACGCATTATTTTCAACTCCGATAAATAAACAAATTATCGCGCAGTTCCGGGATCAGGAAAAAAAGTTTTTTTTAATCCCGAATATCGAAACGGAAAAACTCGTTTTGGATGAATTTGCGGAAAACGCTGTAAAGACTGCGTTAAATTTCGATTGGATAATATTTACAGATATCTTTACGGTTGATTATTTTATTGATTTTCTGCGGGAATTTGAAATTGATCTGTTTGATTTGGATTCGGTCAGAATTTGCGCGTTCGGCGAAGCGGTTTCCGACCGGCTTCGATTTTCGGAAATTCACGCCGATATTATTTCTTCCTCGATTAATCCGGAAAGTATTTTCAAATCAATAAACAGCTATCTTGCCGGAGAGGATTATTCAAATTTGAAATTTCTGATTTTCAAGGAATTAACAAATCAAATCGAATTAGCCGAAATAATAAAAACAGCAAACTCCGGGGTTTCGGAAATTTCGCTTTATCAAATTATGGAAAGTGATAAAGCGAAAATTACCAAAATAAAAGCCCTTATCGCGGGCGGCGCGATTGACGAGATTATTTTTTCCGGTCCGGCTGATTTGATTGCGTTTAAGAAAATTTTTCCCGATGCCGATTCACAAAATATATTTTCCGGCATCAGGTTTTCCGCCGCCAATGAAGTAATGTTTCAAATGCTCGGTGAATACGGCTTTCGCCCCGTTTTCTTTAATCAAAATAAGAGAGGCTGATAAAAAAACATTTTTTATCAGCCTCAATCCAAAAGTTTAGATTAAATAATTAGTTGACATCCCATCCGTTGATCGGTGTATCGGTTGTCGAACCCCATTCGTAGGTTTGCAGCATACCGTTGCCCGATCTCAGGACATAATAGTAACAATTATCCGCATTGGCATTATCACGACGATAAACGGCAATATCTGTTTTGCCGTCGCCGTCATAATCACTCTGAGCAACGAATTCTGTAAATCCGGCAATTGTTTTACCGAATTGGGTAAATGACGTATTACCGGTTCGGGTCAGCAAACTCCAAATCAGATTTGTGCTGACAACTCTGACAGTCATAAAGTCGCTCTTACCGTCGCCGTCATAATCGCCCGGGACGATAAGCGCAGAGCTTGTATCCCAGTTAACATATTCGACACCGTTATTGGATGATCTGAGCAAGACGAATTGTCCTTGTCCGGGTGTTTCGGGTCTGACGCGTTGAACACAGAAATCCAATTTGCCGTCGCCGTCAAAATCGCCGCGGTTCGGAAAAAGATCGCTGGCTACATTATTTCCCCACGGAACGAATGTAATATTTCCACCCGGATTATTCATTGTTCCTTTGTAGAAATAGGTGCATTGACCGCCCGGCGGGAATGCCGGACACCGGAAAACAGCCGGATCGGCTTTACCGTCGCCGTCATAATCACCGACGACTGTCGGATTATCACCGACAACACCGAAATCGGTTTGAGTAACAGTACTATTGGAACTGTTCAGAACATAGAAGAATGCTCCGCCCGGACCGGTGGCAGATTGTGAACGCCAAACAGCAATATCAGCTCTGTCGTCGCCGTCATAATCAGCCGGAACGAAAAGTTCAGTTGCCCCACCTGTTCCGAATGGTTGAACCTTTGCACTATTATTTCCGCTGTTGTTTATATACCAAACACGGTTTGAACCCGGATTAATGCCCAGATCCTCAGATCCCGTTTGTTTAAAGATCGCACCGCGTTCGGCAGTTACATCACTATTGACTCTAACGTCATCACCTGACAAAGGCGTTGTATTACGAACAATTGCATAATCGGATTTTCCGTCGCCGTCAAAGTCATTCTTAGCCGGACCTGACGGAGCGACAGTACCTTCAAGTGTTAAAGTCGCGGCTGTAATTGAACCGATATCGCCTTCACCACCGTCTCTTACTCTTAAAGTCCAGGTTCCGTTCGGATTAGCGACACCGGCAAATACAGGGGTAATTAATGTATTCGCGCCGGTCAGCGGAGCCGATGAACGATAAGTTCCGGCGGCAACGGGAATTGCACCGGTAGCCGTTGTTGCGGCTTGCCAAAATGTCGGGGTAGCAGGTGCCGCATCACTAAAAACATACGGACCGCCAAGGTTTGAATCATCACCGCAAGCGGTTGCCGTTGTACCATTAGTTTGTTTCACAATGTTGGCGGTGGTTGTGCCGTCCGGGGCAATCAAAGTTATTTCCAAATCGCCGACCCAAGAGTGGGTTCCGGTTACGCTCACACCGACATTAGTAAGCGGTGCGCCAACGCCGCTTACGGTAAAGGTAACATTTCTGGGTGCGCCGAAATCGCCGCAGACAGCGCCGCCGACAGGACCATCAGGAATGGCACCTGTTGTTCCGGCATTAGCCGGAAAATCCACACTAGGGACGATATTTGCCGAAGATTTATCTTTAGCACTCGCCGTATTAAAAGATGCGCTAAACCATAGAGAAACAGCACCTAAAGCCAGTACTGTCAAACAAAAAAATAATTTGCGCGGGGACCTGTTAATTTTAGTCCGAAACATAAGTAATTTCCCTCCTCTAAATTGTAAAATGACACAAATTTACTTCTCGTCAGAAGTAAGCATTTGTAATTGTTGAAAAATCATTGGAACTTGTTGGTTCCATAAATAGAATAGTGTCTGCAATTTATACTTTTTACGGATTAATGTCAAGCCAAATTTTCTTTCTGAATTTATTAAAGATATGATTCTAATTCATTTATGAAGATTCACGGATGATTAAAAGTTCATCTGCAAGTGTGATTTTTAAATAAAAATTGATAAATTTAAAACAATGTCGAACAATCGAAAAACTTCCGTAATTTTGTTTTTTATAGACGGACTGGGAATCGGTCAAAGAGAACTGAATAATCCGCTCTTTCTCCTTGAAAATATTGAACCTCTCAATAATTTCAAAGGTGAAAAAAATGAGATTATTTTTGAAGGGGAATTGGTGGCGACCGATCCTCGTCTGGAAATCGAAGGTCGTCCGCAGAGCGCATCCGGGCAAACGACGATTTTAACCGGAATCAACGCCCCGCAAATTCTGGGAATGCACAAGCAAGGTTTTCCGAATGAAAAACTCCGGGAAGTAATCAGAGAAAATTCGATTTTTTTGCAGTTGAAGAACCAAAAAATCGAACCGAATATTTTTGCCAATACTTATACTCCGCAATTTTTCGAGGAAACTCCGCGTTGGAAATCCGCAACAACCTGCGCGGTCGAAGCGGCGCAACTGCCCTATAACAAACTGCCCGATTTAATTGGGCGCAAATCGCTTTTTCACGATTTCACCAACCAGTCTTTGCGCGACAGAGGTTTTAATATTCCGCTGTTTTCGCCGAGTGAAGCGGCGAAAATTCTTGCCCGATTAACAAATAATTACCGTTTTATCCTGTATGAGCATTTTATTACCGACAAGATCGGACACGATCAGGATTTTAAAAAAGCGGAAACTCATCTGCCGCAGCTTGCCGAATTTATCCGCGAAACCTTAAAGTTGATTGATTTTGAAAAAACGACTTTTATCTTGACAAGCGACCACGGAAACATAGAAGATTTGTCCGTCCGCAATCACACTTTAAATGACGTTCCGACACTAATTTGGGGAAGAAAAAAAGAAGAAATTGCCGCACGGATCAAGGATTTATCCGATATTACACCGGCAATTTTGCACATATTAAATAATGACTGAAGAGCAAACATTTCCGAAAAATAACCGCAAAGAAATTTTCGGCTGGATGGTTTATGACTGGGCAAATTCTGCTTTTTATACAACCGTTGTTGCCGTTTTAATCGGACCTTACCTGATCGCTTTGGCGGAGCAGGGAGTCGGTAAAAACGGTGTAATTCTCGATTTATATTTCTTTAACGTCACGCCCGGCGGGTTTCCGGCGTTTTGCCTGGCTCTTTCCGTTTTTTCGATGGTGATACTTTTGCCGATTCTCGGAGCAATCGCCGATTATACGAAATTAAAGAAAAGTATGATGGCATTTTTCTGTTATCTGGGAGTTTTTGCCAGTTCTTTTCTATTCTTTATCGAAGGCGATTCATACATTCTTTGCGGAATTCTGCTGATTATTTCAAATATGAGCTTTGCTTCGGCAAATGTTTTTTACAACGCTTTTTTGATTGATATTACGACGGAAGATAAACGCGACAAAATCTCCAGTTACGGTTACGGCGCAGGTTATATCGGCGGTGTCGTAATGCTGGTGATGAATCTTCTGCTGATCAATAATGCCGAACGTCTCGGAATTGATACCGGTTTTGCCGTGCGAATTTCGTTTTTGGCGGCATCGCTCTGGTGGGGAATTTTCGGATTTATCGCGTTTTATTTACTAAAATCACGCGGCGCAACCAAAAAAATACCGGAGAATAAAAATCTGGTCAAAGTCGGTTTCAGCGAACTGTGGCAAACGCTTAAAGAACTTAAAAGACTGCGCCATACGATGATTTTTCTGATCGCTTATCTTTTTTATAATGATGGAATTCAAACGGTAATTTTGATGTCATCGAGTTTTCTGTCGCAGGAACTTTTTACTCAAATCGAGAGAGATGCCAACGCCGAACAGGCTTTTTTGATCCAAATTTTTCTGGTAGCGCAGGTTTTCGCTTTTGTCGGAGCGTTAGTTTTTGAGCGAATCGCCCGCTTCATCGGTGCCAAAAGAACGATTATTTTGTCTCTGATAATCTGGTGCGGAATTGTCATTTTTGCATATGCCTTTCTTCAAACGAAGTTTCAAGCGATAATAATGGGCGGTTTTATCGGGTTGGTGTTAGGCAGCGCCCAGGCATTATCCCGCTCGCTTTATTCGCAGATGATTCCGGTCGGGCGCGAATCTTCATTTTTCGGGCTTTACGAGATCAGTGAAAAAGGGACTTCGTGGATGGGACAACTGCTTTTTACAATCATAATCGGCACGACCGGGTCATTTCGTCAAGCGATTCTGGCGTTGATCGTGTTTTTTGTGATCGGCAGCATAATTTTATTATTCACCGACACCACCAAAGCAATTCACGAAGCAGGGAATTTAACGCCCGAAGAAGCCGAAAAAGTCGAAGCGGCGTGATTTGTCTAATTTATCGAGTTGTATATAATAAAAACCCGTAGTTTTAACTTTTTCAAAAATGGAAAATAAGTAACGTGATAAACACTTCGGAAGATAAAATCGTAACAATTTTCGGCGGTTCGCGGTGCAGCGAAAAATCCGAAGAATATCAACAGGCAAAACAGGTCGGCGCACTGCTGGCGGAAGCGGGTTTTACGATTTGCACGGGCGGATATTTAGGCGTAATGGAAGCGGCTTCGCGCGGCGCACGCGAAAAAGGCGGGCGCGTTTTCGGTATCGTGATGAATCAGTTCAAATCCGAACCGAACCGCTATTTGACCGATAAAGTTGCGACCGATCATTTCTACGACCGCTTGCAAAATTTGATTACGCGCTCGGTCGGTTTCATCGCCCTGCGCGGCGGAATGGGAACGGTGACGGAAATCTCGCTCGTCTGGAACAAACTGCAAACCGGAATTCTGGCAAAACGCCCGATGATTCTGCTGGGCGATTGCTGGAAGGATGTTGTCGGTGCCTGGGAAAAAAATCTCGCCGTCAGTAAATCCGATCTTTCATATCTCGATTTTGCAAGCTCGGCGGAAGAAGCCGTCCAACTGATGGTCGAAAAATCAAAGCGAGTTAAAGTTTGATTTGTGTGCAAATTTTTAAGGTAATTTTAAAAGGCTTGTGAAATTTAAGCGTGAGTGCGAGACGCACTCGCGACAGCCGGCGAGACACCGGCGGTACTTTTTTCAAACGGCTTCTGATTTTTTTTAATTTGATAATGATTGTATTTGATAAAAATGAGCCGGATGTTCTCTCACCTAAAACCAACGGCGAAATCAGGCTGACTTCACGGGCTGTTTCAAGAGGCGTGGCGATTGGCAGAATTGTCTGTCTGCACGGACAAACCCGGCAATTTTACCGGCTTAACTTAAAGGAATCGCAAATAGAACGCGAAATCCGGCGATTTTCTGCTGCTATTCGTCTGACAAAAAAACAGTTAAAAAAAATCAGAACTGATAATCAAAAGCTGATAACCGAGAAAAAAGCCGATATTTTTGACGTTCATCTTTTAATTTTAGAAGATGAATCTCTCATATCTAAAATCGAAAACAAAATCAAAGAGCAAAAGGTAAATGCCGAATGGGCAGTGAAAATAATTCTCGACGGTTATATTTCAAGCTATAAAACCATTTCGGACGAGCATTTACGGGATCGGTATATTGATCTTCAGGACATTTCCGACCGCCTCTTAAATTCGCTCGGTGGCGGCGTAAAAGCCAACATTCGGCTGGACACGGATTCGATAATCGTGGCGAAGGAAGTTAAGCCTTCGACTCTAATCGAATTGACAAACAGCATGCCGCTAGCGATTATCACCGAAAACGGCGGCTGGACTTCGCACACATTTATTCTGGCAAGAGAATTGAATTTGCCCGCCGTGACGGGGGCGAAAAACATTTTGCGGCGCGTAAAAACCGGAGATGAAGTAATTGTTGACGGTTATAACGGGCAGCTTATTTTGCATCCGACCGGGGAAACAGTAAAAAAATACAGAGTTGCCGCAGAGCTTTTTCAAAAGGTAAATCTCGAAACCGTCGAAACTGCCAGAGGAAACGTCAAAACTTTGGACGGCAGAGAAATAATTATCCGCGCCAATATAGATCTGCATACGGTTTATGCCAAAGCCAAAAAGCTCGGCGCGCAAGGGATAGGGCTTTACCGCTCGGAGTTTTTATTTAATCAATATAAAGGATTTCCGACCGAAGCCGAACAAATTCAGGCGTATCAAACAATCGGGAAATTAGTCGGCAAAAACGGTGTCAGAATCAGGACTTTCGATCTGAGTATTGATCAATTGGCGGACGAAAATATCGAGAAGGAAAAAAATCCGGCTCTCGGTTTGCGCGGAATTCGCCTTGGATTATCGCATAAATTGGAATTCAGAACACAGCTTCGCGCACTTTTGCAGGCTTCCGCCGAATACAATATTGATATTGTCCTGCCGATGATTTCCGATGTGGCGGAAATCATTCAGGTCAAAGATCTGCTTCGTAAAGAAAAAAATTATCTAAAAAAAAAGAATATTAAATGCGGAAATCCGAAAATCGGTGCCATGATCGAAGTTCCTTCAGCGGTTTTGACGGTTGAGGAAATATTACAGGAAGTTGATTTTTTAAGTCTCGGAACAAATGATCTGGTGCAGTATTTATTGGCGGTTGACCGCGATAACGAATCGGTTGCCGATTGGTTTAAAACGCTTCATCCGGCGGTTTTGAAATCAATCGAAAAAGTTTTGGGCGAAGCTGAGAAAAGTGATATTCCGGTGGTTGTCTGCGGAGAAATGGCTGGGTCGCCGTTTTACGCGCCGATTTTAATCGGGCTCGGTGCAAAGGAATTGAGTATGAATATAAATTCGATTTCGCGTGTGAGAAAAACGATTTCGGGAATTGCTTTCGAAGAAGCCCGCGAAATTGCCCGGAAGATTAAAGAATTCCGTACAACTGAAGAAATAGAACGATTTATCCGTTTGAGCTTTAGCCGGAAATGGTCGCATCTTTATAATCCCGAAATTTTGTCCGTGAAATAAATTTCAACGAAAAATAAAAAAATAGTAAAATTTGCGGGTTTTTAATAATATATAAAGTCAGTAGCTTTGGAAAAAGCCACTGAACTTAAAAAAAATGTCCGATTAAAGAATGTGTAGAATCTTTAATTTCTAAAAATCTATACCGGGAAATAAGCACCGATGCAAAATGAAAAATGGATAATGGAAAATGTCAGAAAACTCCTTTAATTATGTTGAATCTGAAAATTAGGGGAGTTTTTGCAATGGTCATAATATCCTAAAACTTTTGCTTACCTGCTTAGTATTTTTAATTAACAATTTTTTGTGCTCAACTTTACTAAAATCATGTGCCAAACTTATCTGAAAAAACTGTTTTTATTAATTGCGTTTTTATCCTTTTCAATTACAATAACCGGAAATCTATTTGCCCAGACGCCGAAGGAAACACCGAAAAAAATAAATTTCGATTATTCCCGAAATCCGAAAACAAAAGTAAAACCGGAAAATGTTAAACTACCAGCCGCTGCCAATACGGTTGAAACCGCAGCAGTCAAACCGGATCAGGAAAATGTTGGTGCAGAAAACAAAACCGAAAACGATGAAACGAATTCCGCAGATTTTGAAAGCCGTTCGGTAGCGACAAAGACTCTGGAGGTTGCCAAACGCGCCAATAAATCCGCCCTTTCGCCGACCGAAATTTATAAAGTCGGGATCGGTGATGTGTTATTTATCAGTTTGCAAAACGCACCGTCGGGAAGTACGACCTATTTTACCGTTTTAAATGACGGAACTATTGATTTTCCGCTTGCCGGTGAAATGGTTTCGGTGCAGGGTCTGATGACGGGCGAAATTGAAGATTATTTACGGGAAAAAATAAAAGTCGTTGAAAATCCGCAAGTTACGGTTCGCGTCAGAGAACACGCGAGTCATACTATTGCGGTTATAGGTTTGGTTGAAAAACCGGGCGAAAAATTTCTCCAGCGCGAAGCCGTTCCGCTGTTCGTTGTCAGAGCCGAAGCCCTCGTCAAACCGACCGCCAATCGCGTAACTATCAGAAGAGCGAATTCCGTTACCGAAACATTTGATCTAAGTCTGGCAAACTACGAAGATATTTTGGTTTTTCCGGGTGATATTGTCGAATTCAGCAATTTTGTCGAGCCGAAAACATTGACACAAATTCCGCAATTTTACTACATCGGCGGCAATATCAGAACGGTCGGACAAAAGGATTTTTATCAGGGAATTACGCTGACGCAAGCGATTTTGGCTTCCGGCGGTTTAAATAAATCGAGAGTGAAAACCGTAATTGTCCGGCGAAAAAATTTGGAAGGACTGCTCGAAGCGACAGTATATAATCTGATTGAAATCAAAGACGGAAAAATACCCGATCCGATGCTCGAAGCCGGGGACACGATTGAAGTCGGAAATTAAGGTAGGCAGGTAAGCAAAAGTTTCAGGATATTATGAAAATTCTAAAAACTCCTTTAAATCATAGAGTCCGTCGCAAATTAGGAGTATTCTTCCTTTTTCCATTTTCCGTTATTCATTTTGCATTAATACTTATCTTGTTGAGAAAACAATAGTTACAAAAACGTTACAAAAACGTTAATTTTTCCTGTAATTTTTGTATCAAATATCTATAAACCATAATTGTAATTGTTGAACAATTTTTGTTAAGATACTTTTGCCTTGCAAACGAACACAAATTGGGCAATCGCTTGAGAAATTAAGAGGAAAGTCCGAACACCAAAGGGCAGCGAGCCGGATAACGACCGGGCGTTTAATTTCGATTAAACGACGACAAGTGCAACAGAAAACAGACCAGCCTCGATTCATTTAGGGGTGATGGGTGAAATGGTGCGGTAAGAGCGCACCGGCGCGTTTGGTAACAAGCGCGGCTGGGTAAACTCCTCGCGGTGCAAGACCAAATAGGAATACGTAAAAAAAAGAGTTGCCCGCTCATTTCGTTTGGAGCAATCCGAACGGCGTATTCGGGTAGGTCGCTTGAGCTTTTTGGTAACAAAAAGCCTAGATGAATGATTGCCGCTTCGATTTATTTCAAAGCACAAAATTCGGCTTACAGATTTGTTTCGATTGCGGGGCAAAAAACTTTTAAAGGGAAAATAAAAAACGAAGGAGTTAATTTAATTTATGGCTAACCGTAAAGGTGTTTTTATCGGTGCATACGTTCCGAATGAATTGAAGGAATCTTTGAGAAGAAGAGCGGCTGCCGAACACCGCACACTTTCTCAGGAAATTACCAGAATTTTAGTGGAAGCGGTTCACGGACAGGGACTGCCGGTGGGAAGCGTTGACCGCCGAAATAATACAACCATACCACGCCGACGCACTACCGATCCACTGCCGCGCCGTCGCGCCGATGATTTGTCGTTCATCGCGCCCGAAGACAATAAAAACAGTAAATAATTCATCATTATAAACAGAATTTCCCCTTTATAAAACAATAAGATCAAATATTTCATTATTTGATTTAAAGAATCTTAATCGCGTTTTGTGTTTGGTTTTGTTAAAATTTTCTTAAATGAATACGAAATCTATCTGGCTATCATTAATTGCAGTAATAATTAGTTTTATCGGCGGATTTTTGCTGGCAAACGCCCTTAACAGAAGCGACATCAATCAACTTCGCAGTGAAGTTGAACAGCAGAAAAAAGCGGCAGCTTCTTCGCCGCAGACTCAAAACGAGACGACCTTATCTGCCGACGAGATCCGCAAGCGAATTTCCGAAGCCGATCAAAATCCGACAAATATCGCATTTCAGAAAAATCTCGGAACAGCCCTTTACAGCTATGCCGGAATGAAGCAAGATGCGGCTTTACTCTCGGAAGTAACCCGCATTTTAGGTCGCGTATATCAGGATAATCCGACAGATTACGACGTTCTGGTCGCACTCGGCAATGCTTATTTTGACATCGGGCTTTTAAGAAAAGAATACGAAAATTTACTGAAATCACGCAATTTTTATCTTGAAGCCTTAGCGATCAAGCCGAAAGACATCGAAGTTCGCACCGATCTTGGTTTGAGCTATCTGTTGTCAAATCCACCGGAAACCGACAAGGCGATTGCCGAATTTGAAAAATCCTTACAGGAAAATCCGAACCACGAAAAAACGCTGCGGGCAATTTCGCAAGCCTATATCGGCGAGAAAAACTTTAAAGAAGCCGAAAAATATCTTGCGCTGCTTCAGAATGTTAATCCGCAAAATCCGAATTTAGCAGATTTGCAGAATCAATTAAAAGCCGAAAGCGGTTCAGCCGAACCGAGATGAAATGGATTATTATATTATTTTTGCTTTTTTTGCTCGTTGTAATTTTTGCCGTGCGCTTTCGAAAGCAGATCAACGGCGGGATTATTTTATGGAAAACGCTTCAAAAACCGCCGGAAAAACAAATTGAAAAAAGAGAGAATTCAAGAGAAGTTCCGCTTGTAAAATGCAGAGATTGCGGAACCTGGATACCGCAAACAACTGCTTTGAATTTTAATTCGAAGATATTTTTTTGCTCGCAAAATTGTCTGGAAAAAGCCGTAAAAGTGAAATAGTCAGCCCTAAATTTTAAGGAATAAAATTTGTTATATACCAATTAATCAATTGTTCGCCGAAGAGCAGTGCAACGATCGAACCGATCCCGAGAAAAATCCCGAACGGAATCTGTGCCTGAAAATCTTTTTCCTTCTGCCCGAAAATTACGAAAATTCCGGCAATCGCGCCCGTAAATGCGCCGATAAAAATTGATAAAAAGACGAGCCGCCAGCCGAGCAGTGCGCCGACGGCGAACATCATTTTAACATCGCCCAAGCCCATCGCATCAACATTTCTAAGTAGTTTCCAGATTTTCCCGACCAGCCACAGAGAACCGCCGCCGACCAGACCACCGAGAATTGCGCCGATCAGCGATATTGACCAAACGGGCAAGCCGCCCAATTGATTGAGCGGATAAATTTTAATATCCGAAAAATACTCCGCGCTGAAAAAAATCGGAAAAATAATCCGAACCAGAAGTGCGAAAAAAAGGAGCGGAAAATTTATCACATCCGGCAAGATCATATTTTCCGCATCAATAAAGATCAGCGCAACGATTGTTGTCACGAAAATCAGTGCGACCGGCAAAAAAGGATTAAAGCCGATCTGCCAGAAAATCAGAACAAACAAAAGCGCATTGAGAAGTTCGACCGCCGGATACCGCGGCGAAATCGGGTTTTTGCAATTGCGGCACTTTCCGCGCAGAATCAACCAGCTCAAAATCGGAATGTTGTCATAAGAATTGATGGCTTTGCCGCATTTCGGACACGCCGAATTCGGAAAAACAATTGATTCTTCCCTGGGAACGCGATGAATTACGACATTTAAAAAACTGCCGATCGCCGCGCCGACAGTAAAGAAAAAAATATAACCGAAAATGACAGGCAAACCCGTGATTGCTTCAAAAGTTCCAATATACATATTCAATAATTGAGCAGGGAAAAAAATATTTTGAGTAAATTTGACCGATTTTGAATAAAACCTGTTCAATAATAAATTGTTTGACTGAAAATTAAAAGATAAATCTGCTTTTTCAAATAGAAAATGACAGTTCAGGATATAAAATTGCCCGATTGCAAATTCTTTTCTTAAAAATCATCTACCAAATTCTCAAGCTAAAACATATTAAAACCGCCGGAAAAAAATGAATTCGATTAAAAGCAAATTAAACTGCTTAAGTCCAAATAAATATATAGTTTAGCAGATTATCGGAGAATTAATTTTGTAATGTTTTCGGGAATTTTGACATAACTAAATAAAGAAAAAAATAATTCCGGTTTGACGGTCTGATTTTTAATAGATTTTTAATTTTGAGAAAAAAGAGGAAAAAATTATGGGTTGGATTAATCCCGCTGATTCAGAAGAAATAATTGAAAAACCTAAAAATAGCGAAACCGATACTAAAAGTAAAATTGCCCAAATCAATAAAAAAAGTGCAAAGGCACGAAAACCGGAAAGGTTTTCATATGAGAGTAAAGCCAAAAAAGGTCGGAATGACAAGAAATCAACTTTTTGGTGTCATTTCGGATATATTTAAAAATTCTTGTAAATTTTTCTAATTCGCCGAATATGCCCCGGCAGAAAATTTTATAAAGAGTGCTGAAAATAAAGTATTTTTGGAAGATGCGAGTCGGAATCGAACCGGTGAACAAAATGCCGGACTACTTGGTTTTTTTTTCAAATTAACTCAAATCCCGAACTAATTTTATTAATGCCGTTTTCCAATTCTCTAAAATTATCGGGGTTTAGCTCAAATTCAACATCATTTTTCCTGCATTTATAACTTTCCTTATTTTTTTTTTGTCGGCTTTATTGTAATATCCGAAACTGCTTTAATATCGCTTAGATATTTAAATTGGATGTTCTTCTCTTTTAGACTTGACGAAATGAGGTGAAATTTTTAAATCTCAGTAAAATCAGAACTTTCTTTTCTGCTTACTTAAGCGTAAAAATTACTTCGGACCTTTTTTGCACTTTTGAGAAAAACACAATTTTCACACAAAAGCCCAAAAAAAGTCATAATTTAACTGATGAAACCAAAATATTTTGATTAAATTCAGCAAATACAGGTTTTATAATTTTTGTTAATTTTCTGTTTCGTCCAAAGTCTAATTTAATTGTCTAATTCAAATAAGTGACAAAATCGCCTTAATAAGAAAAATTTTCTTTAAATCAAGAAAGTTAAGTGAATTAATTTAGTCTTGTAAATTATGATAAATAGTGATTAAGGTTATTGAGAAAACTTAAAAGTGGTAAAGTTCCCCGACAAATTTCACCGTATTGCCATTTGTTAGGTTTTTTGAGAGTTTAGAAATGATTTGATGTTTATTGGAGGCGGCGATCGGAATCGAACCGATGAATAAAGCTTTTGCAGAGCTCTGCCTTAATCCACTTGGCTACGCCGCCTCAAAGTAGTGTTGCTCTGCATGACAATTTTTGCACAGCAAGTCGCACTTATCCAATTCTTTTTTTATCTTTTCCCATTTGCCGGCATTACCGGAAACAGTAAAGTCTTTTATATGTGGGTCTAAATGGTGAAAATCCAGCGCACCTACACATTTATTATATCCGCATTTCCGACACTTACCGCCTATATATTCAACTGCTTTCAGCTTGATTTTTCTTCGATATGTTTTCGAAACACAAGCCGAACAAAACTTTGATGTCATAGCCTTGTTGTAGTGAAATATAAAATCTTTCAAACAACCGGAACAAATTCTTTTTGTTCGTTCGAGAAGTGGAATGTCAAGTTCAAGTTTTTGACGATTATTAGCTTTGAAAGATGAACAGGGCAAACAATATCTTCTTTTCCCGAAATTCCTTTCTTTTCCGTCAATTACAAATCTTGTCGGTATTGCTTCGCTACACTTTCTACAATCCATACTGTAATGTAACAAAAAAAAATTTAACTTGCCATTTACCAAATGGCTAAGTTGCATTTGAAAGAATTAAGGGATAAAAGAAAAACAATTCTCATCCTTTATCCCCAAGAAACTTTTGGAGCGGGAGACGAGATTTGAACTCGCGACTTCGACCTTGGCAAGGTCGCGCTCTACCACTGAGCTACTCCCGCTTGAACTGCAAATAAAGATTCTACTAATTGACAAAATTTTGTCAAGTTTGTGAAACAAGAATTCTAAAAATTCTTACCGGACTATTGATTTTCAACCGTTAAATCTTTCACAAAATTCCATTCGCCGCTGGCGCCGATTTTAATGTTACCGATTCGTTTATTGGCAACTACCATATTTGCCGGATACCAGAGCGGCAGCATCGGAACCTCATTGCTCACGATTTCCTGCGCTTTGAAATAAAATTCCCGTGCCTGATTCTGATCGGGTGCGTTCAGAGCCTGTTCGACGATTTTATCTAATTCGGGATTGCTGTAACGCGAGCGGTTGCAACATCTGATACGTTCACCCGGAATCGCGCCGGTCGCAAATAAATCTTTCAAGAAAATCGGGTCTTGATTTCCGCCGATCCAGATTCCGGTGTTCATCTGATATTGACCTTTTGCCAGTTGATCGAGCAAAACTTCACGATCAAGTGTTTCAATGACAACATTTAAGCCGATCTCCTTTAAGGAATTTTGAATAACCTGAGCATAATTATTCGTCGCCGCGCTTCCGGCGGAATACTTAAATTGAATCGGTTCATTATTATAACCGGATTCTTTGACGAGTTGTTTGGCTTTTGCGGGATCGTAAGTGTATTTTACCGGAGCATTATACGCCCAGGATTCCGCCGGCAAAATCGAATGGGCAATGGTTGCCTGACCGGAAAGCAGATTATTGATAATTTCTTCACGGTTGATCGCAAAGGCGACCGCCTGGCGGAGTTTTACATTATTAAGCGGCGCGTTCTGCGTATTAAATTGAAGATACTGAATATTCGAGCCGTTGAATTGTTCGACCTTTAAGTTCGGATTTTGTCCGAGGGCTTTGATCGCATCGGGTGCAAGATTGGTCGGAAGCGGTGCGATATCCACCGCGCCGCTTTGCAGTTCGGCTTGCATCGAATTTGGGTCGGTAATTGTTTTTACCCTGATTTTACCGATTTTCGGCGCACCTTCCCAATACTCCGGAAAAGCTTCAAATTCGACAATACTTTGCGCCGAATCAAAATTGATAAACTTAAAAGGACCCGAACCGACCGGAGTTTCATTTTGCTGCTCGACCGTGCCTTCGGGAATGATCGGAACGGGAACGAGATTTGATAAAACCTGATTTTTCAGCCCGACGCGGCTTAAATTGAAAACGGCGGTTTGCGGATTAGGCGTATCAATCGAAGCCACGAGCGGGGTGGTTTTCCCGTCAATCGTTTCGATAAACGCACCTCTTTTAAATCCGTCGCTGGCAAGCAGCTGTTCAAATGTATATTTGACATCCGCCGAAGTTAAAGTTTTGCCGTTATGAAATTTAACATTGTCGCGCAGAGTAAAAGTGATAATTTTCCCGTCTTCGGAAACCGCAATTTCTTGGGCGAGTTCGCCGACGTATTCAAATTTTTCGTTTTTTCTGACCAAAGTGTTAAACATCAAATTGCGGATGCGTTCGCCCGCCGCGCCTGATTCTTTGGTCGTTAAAGAGTTTAACTGCGAAAATTTATCGGAAAGACCGATGGTGACGACCTCTTTATTTTGTGTTCGACACGAAATTGAAAAAATGAGACCCGTTAATAAAATGAAAACTAAAAAATAATGACGCAAAATGATTTATCCTCCGTAGCTGTATTTAACTTGAATATTCAATTCCGCGATCTTTTCGGAGAGCGTGTTTAGTTTGGCGGAATCAAAGGGTGTTTGTTTTTGAATTTTTTGTTTGATTTGAAAAATTCGCTTTAATGATTGATCAATTCTCGATTCTGAAATTTCTTCTTTTTTGACGGCTTCCAAAATCGCCTGAAAACCTTCGCGGACTGCATATTCATTGGCGCAAATTGCCAGCATATCTTCTCCGGCTTTGATCGCCAGCTTGCAGGCTTCGCCGATCCCGTAATTTCTGACAATTGCGCCCATTTCCAAATCGTCCGTAATCAAAAGGCGGTCGAAACCCAATTCTTCGCGCAAAAGTTTTGTAATAAAATTAAAACTCAAAGAAGTCGGTAAAAGTTTGCCATTTTGGTCGGTTTCTTGCAAATCCGAGTTTGGAAAACTCGCGTGAGCGACCATAATTGCGTTGACTTCGTTAAATTTTAGAAATTCTTTATACGGGAATAAATCATTTTCAAATAATTCTTCTTCAGGAATCTCAATGCGCGGCAATTCGTCGTGGGCATCTTTTTTTGCACCGCCGAGACCGGGGAAATGTTTCAAACAACCGAGAATTCCGTTTTTTTGCAAAACGTCGAGATATTTTCCGGCTAATTCGACCACTTCTTCCTTCGATTTTCCGAAAGCGCGCGATTGCAGACCGTTTTGAAATTTTATTCTCTTTTCGTCAATGACATCAATAACCGGAGCGAAATTCATATTAAAGCCGAGAATTTTGATTATTTCAGCGGTTGTTTCGGCAAGTGCTTCAGCTTCTACTGCGTTTTTAATCATATTTGCCGCCGGCATCGGCGTTGAGATTCTTCGCAACCGGTCAACAAGTCCGCCTTCCTGATCGAGGCTGAAAAAAGGCGCGATTTCCGATATTTCCCGAATATCGTCAAGGAGTTTTCTGACCTGCTCCGAAGTTCGCACATTTCGCGCAAAAAGGCAGATTCCGCCCGGCGAAATTTCATTTAAAAGCGCGGTCGTCTTTTCATCCGGTTCCGCACCGGAAATTCCGATAAAAAATAATTGTCCGATTTTTTTCTCTAATGGCAGAGAAAAGATTTGCTCAAGTGTCATAAAAATTGTTAATTAATCAGGAGTTTGATAATTAGTGAAAAAGTTTAAAAGTGAAAGAGTGAAAAAGTTTTTGTTTCATTCAAACTTTATTTTTTTGATAAAATCCGTCTTTTTCCGGGAAAGACTTATTTGCAAAACAATTTAAACTTTTTCACATTTTCACATTTTCACATTTTCACATTTTCACTTTTAAACTTTAGTCTGAAACCAGCTGAATTGAAATCCGTAAAAAGTTAAAGTGATTTCTAAAAAGTCGGTTTGCAGACTGCTCAAGTAAAACTTAAATCAAATGGTTTTATCTTTCAATTCCTTTAGAAGTTTTTTCGCTTCTTCCGGCGTTATACTTTCGATGTTTATTTGGCGCAGCTCGTCTATGACATTTTCATTGGTGATCGCAAAAAGGGAAAACTGGGTCGCCGCTTTTCCTTTGGCGGCTTGCCCGACCGCCGTTTCCAAAGCCTCGGAATTCGGTCTGACATCGGAAAAAACCGCCAGTTCATATTGTTCGAGTTTTGAAAGAACCTCACGCGCCCGCAGAATCGTTTTTTGCGGCAATCCGGCGAGTTTGGCAACCGCGATGCCGTAGGATTTCGATGCCTTTCCTTTTGCTAATTTGTGCAGGAAAACGACATCGCCGTCTTTTTCGGTTGCCGTAACCTGATAATTTTTTCCGCCCGGAAGTTTTTCTGCCAATTCGGTCAATTCGTGATAATGCGTGGCAAACAGCGTTTTAGCGGAATGTTCGGGTGAATTATGCAGATATTCGGCAACCGCCCAGGCGATTGAAAGACCGTCGAAGGTCGAGGTTCCGCGACCGATCTCATCTAATAAAATCAAACTTCGCGGCGTTGCATTATGCAGAATTGCAGCGGTTTCGGTCATTTCAACCATAAATGTCGAACGTCCGCCGGCAAGATCGTCGCTGGCGCCGACTCGCGTCCAGATTCTGTCCAAAACGGGCAGCCGGGCGGATTTTGCCGGAACGAAAGAACCTATTTGCCCGAGGATCTGAATGATCGCAATCTGGCGCATAATTGTTGATTTTCCGGACATATTCGCGCCCGTAATGACCAGAAGCCGGTCGGTCGAATTATTTAACTTAATGTCGTTCGGCACAAAATTTTCTGCGCCGAAAGCTTCGACAATCGGATGTCTGCCGTCTTTTATCTCGATTTCGTCGCCGTCGTGCAAGACGGGCGCGACAAAATTTCTTCGAGTCGCGGTTTCAGAGAGCGCGGCAAGCGCGTCCAAGGTTGCCAGAGCGCGGGCGGTTGACTGCAATTTTTGCGTTTCTCCGGTAACTTCGTTTCTGATTTGTTTGAAAAGTTCAGCTTCGATTTCGCCGATTTTTTCTTCCGCGCCCAGAATCTTTTGTTCCCATTCTTTGAGCTGCGGCGTCGTGTATCTTTCGGCATTTGTCAGGGTTTGCCGGCGCTCGTAATCTTCGGGAACACGCGACACGTTTCCTTTGGAAATTTCGATAAAATAGCCGAAAACATTAGTGAATTTGATTTTCAGATTATTAATTCCGGTGCGGCGCTTTTCGGCTTCTTCAAAGGCGGCAATCGTTTGCTTGGCGGATTTACTGATGTTTCTGAGTTCATCGAGTTCTTCGCTGAAACCGTCGCGGATAACGCCGCCGTCAGTGATATTCATCGGCGGTTCGTCGGAAATTGATTGTTCAATTAAACGGCGAATTTCCGGCAGTTCAAAAATATTTTCACTCAAAACCTGGAGAAGAAGTGAAGATGCGTCTGATAACGTAAAATTGATATTCGGAGTTTGCGAAAGTGAACGGTTTAAGGCAAGCAGATCTCTGGGCAAAGCCGTGCCGAGATTGAGCCGACCGATCAGACGTTCCAGATCGGCGACTTCCTTTAAAAGATGTCTGATCTTGTCCCGAAAGATCGAATCGGTCAGCTCGGTGACGGCGGAAAGTCTGGTCTGAATCTCGCTTCGTTTGACCGAAGGGCGCAGAATCCAGGAACGCAAGAGTCTGGCGCCCATTCCGGTGACAGTTTCGTCCAAAATACCTAAAACCGTGCGTTTATTGGATTTACCTGAATCTCTCGATTCGATTATTTCAAGGTTTCGAAGCGTTACCGCGTCCAAAACCATAAAATCAGTTGCCTCGTAAAAATTAATTTCGGAAATATGATGTGCCGAAGCTTTCTGTGTTTCGCGGGCGTAATTAAGACACGCACCGGCGGCGCGAATCGCTTCCGTTTTGCCATCGAGACCGAATCCGGAGAGTTCCTTGACATTCAATTGTTTTTTTAATAAATTCTCGCAATCTTCGATATGAAACAGCCAGTCATCGAGTGCGGTCAAGGTGGTCGAAAATTTTTGCGTGTTGGGCGGCGCGATTGAAATGACGTTTTCCGGCAAAGATGTTTGATTAAAATTGCCGAACGAATTTTCAATCAGTTTGCTCAAACTTTGAGGAAAAAGAAGTTCACGCGGCGCGATATTTTCGATTTCGCTGCAGATATTTGAAAAAGCTGACGCGCCTTCAAATTGAGTGGTAAAGAATTCTCCGGTCGAAAGTTCGAGAAAAGCCGCGCCGAACCGGTCGCCCGCGCCGCAAACCGAACCGAGATAAACGGTTTCCTTTGATTCCAGCAGCTGCGGGTCAACCGCCGTGCCGGGCGTAATTACTCGAACAACTTCGCGTTTGACGAGTTTTTTCTCAGCCGAAGCCTCTTCGGTTTGTTCGCAGATGGCGACGCGGTAGCCTTTTTTGACCAGCCGCGAAATATAATTTGCCGCCGCGTGATGCGGCACGCCGCACATCGGAATCGGGTTATTTCCGCTTTTATGCCGCGCCGTCAGAGTGATTTCCAGTTCTCGTGAGCCGATGACCGCATCTTCGTTAAAAAGTTCGTAAAAATCGCCGAGCCGAAAAAAGAGAAGTGTGCCGGGATATTTTTTTTTGATTTCCAGATATTGCCGAAGCATCGGGGTTGCATTTTCCATAGTAATTTTCAATTTGTAAATAGAGTATGTCAGAAATTTTAACTCATTCCGCCGACACTTTAAAACGTCGTTAAATTTTGACTCTAAACTGTTATTTTTCAAACACATTTGCTAAAATAACGCCTTTCAAGTAATTTTGTAAAAGGTCTGCAAAAAATATACAAACTTTTCCAAACTAATAAGAATCAGACGAGTCAAGAAATTTAACAAACTGAATTTTAAGTTGGAGCTGGATTTATGAAAAGAACTAGAATTTTAATGACGTTTTGCTGCGTAATATTTCTGAGTATTTTAACTGCTTTAAATATTTCTGCCCAAAATACGGAAAATACGGGTACGCCACCAAAAGAACCGGTAACAACAATTGAACCGATCAAACCGGAACCGAATGAAGACGGTTTATCTGACAAAACCAGACAAGAGATTAGAAGAATCGAGGAAAATCAGGTAGCCATCAAAGATCGGAGGGATGACCGGTATCGAATTGGTTTTCAGGATACTTTAAGTATTCAGGTCTATCGCCATGACGGGCTTTCGCAAACCGTCAGCGTTAACCCGGACGGAACCATCCGGTTGTTCAGAATAGATAATCCGGTGGTCGCTGTTTGCAAAACCGAAAGAGAATTGGCTTATATCATTGAAACGCTCTACAAAAATCATTTGCGAAAACCGCAGGTCAATGTCCGCGCCGTCGAGCAGCGTTCGCAGCCGTTTGCAGTCATCGGTGCGGTTCAAAAACCGGGAAGTTTCTATCTCAATCAAAAGGTGCGGCTGATTCAGCTTCTTTCTTTTGCCGGCGGTTTTGATGTCGAAAAAGCCGGAATGATAGTTCAAGTTGCCAGAATCGGGAATTTTTCAGGTTGTGCGGCTTCGTTAGAAGATTTAGATGAGAATCAGAAAGTCGAATTCTTAAGTTATAATTTGGCTGATGTCATAAAAGGAAAGCAAAACCCCTGGATGGAACCCGGCGATATTGTGTCGGTTTTAGAAGCTGAAGAAGCATATATTGTCGGTAATGTTGTCGAACAAACAAATATTAAATTAAAAAGTCCGACAACTTTAACTCAAGCCATTGCAATTGCAAAAGGTCTTTCTGAAAATGCGAAAACCGATAATGTCGTAATTCAAAGACAAGTTCCGGGAAGTCCGATCAAAACCGAATTGGTATTTAATTTAAAGGATATCCGAAACCAAAAGATTCCTGATCCGCAACTTCAGGCTAATGATATAATTATCGTTTCGACGGATAAAACTAAAGCCTTAGCCAAAAGTATTATAAAAACAATAACAAATGGTATTCCGGGACTTTTTTACGGATTATAGTTTATGAAAGAAAGAAGTGAAATTATTCAAAAACAAGTAGTTGAAAATGTTGAATTAGAGCGACCTTTTGATACTCAGATACCGGTCGCCAACGGCAATCGGTATCCGGGATACCGTGACGTTTATGCTCAGGATGGTTTTCAGTTAGTTGATTATTGGAGAGCGATTCGCAAACGGCTCTGGCTGGTGATCGGTATTGCGGTTTTGATTACGACTCTGGCGGCTATCTATATGGCGCAAAAGCCGGATATTTTTATGGCAAAAGCGGTTGTTCAGGTTGATCTCGAAAAGGCAAATCCCGATCTTGTCACAGATTCTCGCCGCGCCAATATGGCTAATCCCGATCCGGCATATTTCAATACACAGCTTCAACTGCTCAATAGCGAAGGTCTTCTGCGCAGAGTCGTAAAAGACCTCAGCTTAGACAGTAATAAGGATTTCCAATTAGTTAAGTCAACCGGATCCACATCGGTTTTGAATTCGGTTTTAAAAGCGGTCGGGCTCGGTGGTGATGATAAGAAAAAGGATGAAAAAGGAATCAAGGAAGTTTCGGTTTCTTTTGATACGACCATTGCTTCTTCGGAGGAAATCGCGGAAGCCATCAGGCTTGCGCCGTATGTTGACATTCTCAGAAAAAATCTCGGTGTCGAACCGGTCAGAGAATCCAGAGCCACGATCAAAGATACACGCCTCATTGATATTTCATACAGAAATGCCGATCCCGAATTAGCGGCTCTGGTGGTCAATGGAATAGCCGGAACCTTTACCAAATCGAATCAGGAAAAAAAATTCGGTTCATCGAGAAAATCGAATGAATTTCTCGAAGGCAGAATTGCCAGTTTGCAGAGTGAAATAAAACAAGGTCAACTACGGCTCGAACAATTAAACCGTGAAGCGGGAATTCTCAAGCCTGAAAATCAATCCTCGATTGCGATGAGCCGACTGGCGGAGCTCAATAAAAACTTACTCGAAGCTGAAAACGAACGAAAAAATTCCGAATCCATATATTTCTCGGTCAAAGATTCACCTGAAAAAATGGGCAGCTTATCAGAAGAGCAAAATATCCGATTTTTTACCGAGCGGGAAAATGATATCCGAAGCCTGGTTAATGATACGGCAAAGAAAATTGCCGATTTACGGGCGACCCGGGCAAAATTGTTGGAAGAATTTATTGAAACTGCGCCCGAAATCAAGGAATACGACCGTCAAATCAGCACACTCGAAAACGAAATTACTAAAGCCCGCGTAAGAAACGAAGAATCACTCGTAGAATTTCGCGGCAGATCAACCAAAGTAATTCTGGATAATCTTGAAACGAAATATGTGCAAGCAAAGGCAAAGGAAGACAAAATCCGCTCTGCTTACAATCAGCAATATAATCTGGCATCAAATCAAAATCAATCGGATGTGACACTTAATCTTTTGAAACAGGAGATCGAAACAAAACAAGGTTTCTTAAAAAATCTGATTGATAATCAGAGTCAAAGCGATATTCTGGCGATGGGGACGGACAATAACATCAGTGTTGCCGAAATTGCCATTCCGCCGGATGTTCCGGTTTCACCGAGACGGTTGACGACGGTTGTCGCGGCATTATTTTTATCAACACTTTTCGGAATGGGCTTGGCTCTTTTCCTCGAATATCTCGATGATACGATCAGAACGACCGAGGAGATCGAGAATTATTTGCAGCTTCCGGCTCTGGCAGCGATTCCGACCATTGATTCGATGCCGAAACGCCGCTTGCTTCTGGTCGGTGCAAATGGCGAGGAAGCAACTGAGGGAACCCCTGAATCACAGCTTCTAATCCATATGGATACGCGGTCTGCGCTGGCAGAGGCGTTCCGTCAATTGAGAACTTCGATCTTGCTTTCGACTGCCGGACACGCGCCGAAATCACTTTTGATCACATCGAGTCTGCCGGCGGAAGGAAAAACGACTACGGCGATAAATACCGCGATAAGTTTAGCCCAAACCGGTGCAAAAGTTTTGATCATAGATGCCGATATGCGGCGCCCGCGGCTTCATTCGGTGTTTAATCTGAGCAATGCCGCGGGGCTCAGTTCGCTTTTAGCGGCGGAATTATCCGAGCAGGAAGTTCTTGATGTTATTCAATTTGATGAAGGTGCAAACTTGCATTTACTGCCTTCCGGTCCGATTCCGCCGAATCCGGCGGAATTGGTCGGTTCGGAACAAATGTCGAATTTATTAAAAACTTTGTATGGAAAATTCACGCATGTCGTGGTTGATTCACCGCCGATCGCGTCATTTACCGATGGTGTTTTAATTGCCTCGATGGTTGACGGAGTGATTCTTGTGGTTCACGCCGGAAAGAGTTCGCGGCAGGTTGTACGGCGTTCAAAACAACTTCTTAATGACATCGGCGCGAAGATTTTCGGTGTTGTTCTAAATAATGCCAATCTCAAATCGCAGGATAATTATTATTATTATCAAAGTTATTATCACCGTAATAATTATCGGCAAGACGACGAGTAATTTTATTTAAGAGTAAAAAATCGGGAATCGGTTATCTTGCCGGTCTGCTTTTCACTCTTTTTTATGTAATTATTCCGCGAAATCTTTAATTATTCGGCAAAAATGATTAAACGGAAATTAAAAGTTTTACAAAAGAGGTATGGAAACACAGATAAAGGTTTTAGTAACGGGTGCCGGCGGCTTTATCGGAAGTCATCTTGTTACTTACTTAAGGGAAAAAGGTTATCGGGTTCGCGGAGTTGATCTGAAATTTCCGGAATTCGGCGAAACGGATGCCGATGAGTTTGAAATTTTAGATTTAAGACGTTGGGACGCTTGTTTGCAGGCGACGCGAGGTATTGAAGAAGTCTATGCTCTGGCGGCAGATATGGGCGGAATGGGATTTATTTCGGCACATCACGCCCAAATTTTTCATAATAATTCATTAATTAATCTGCACACGCTCGAAGCGGCAAAAATTAATGGAGCGAAGCGATATTTATATACCAGTTCAGCCTGCGTTTATCCGGAACATCTGCAGCTTGAAGCCGATGTCAAACCTCTGAAGGAAGAAGATGTTTATCCGGCATATCCGCAGGATGCCTACGGTTGGGAAAAACTTTTCTCCGAAAGACTCTGTATCCATTACCGCGAAGATTACGGGATCGAAACGCGGACGGTGCGTTTTCATAATATTTTCGGCGAAAAGGGAACCTGGGAAGGCGGACGCGAAAAAGTGCCGGCGGCATTATGCCGCAAGATCGCGCTTGCCAAACTGACCGGAAATAATGAAATCGAAATCTGGGGCGACGGCGAACAGACGCGTTCATTTTGTTATATTGAAGATTGTCTGGAAGGAATCTACCGTTTGATGAAATCGGATTTTTACGAGCCGCTCAATTTGGGGCAAGACCGGATGGTAACGATCAATCAACTTGCCGATATTATTGCGAAAATCGCCGGAATCGAAGTCTTGAAAAAGCACATAGACGGTCCGCAGGGCGTTCGCGGCAGAAATTCCGATAATGATAAGCTCCGCGAAGTTTTGAAGTGGGAGCCGGAAATTTCGCTCGAAGAAGGCTTGAAAATCACCTATCAATGGATAGAAACACAAGTGGCAAATACCTTAAACCCGGAAAAAGCCGCCACAATTTCAGTTTAAGAAGAATTTTTATTAAGATCGAATGAGAAAAGTTATCATCGTTATTCCGGTTCATAATCGCCGCGAAACGACTCTGCAATGTTTGAAAAGTCTTTCACGGATTGATTCGGTTGGTTTAGATGTCGGAATAATCGTCGTTGACGACGGCTCGACCGACGGAACGCAGGAAGCGATCAAAAAAAATTACCCGGACGTGGAGGTTGTCAGAGGCGACGGCACTTTATGGTTCACGGGCGGCACGAATCTCGGTATAAAAACCGCACTCGATCACGATCCCGACTTTATTTTAACAATTAACGACGATGAGGTTTTTGACGCTGATTTCCTGAAATATATGGTTGAATGCGCGGATAGATACCCGCGTTCGGTCGTCGGAAGCTTGCTGCTTCTGTGGGATACGCCGCATAAACTTTTTCAAACTTCGCCGAAATGGAACACCTGGACGGGCGGTTTTCGTCATTGGCAAAATCAGACGGTTTGGAGTGTGCCGCAGAAACCCTGGGAAGTTGAAATAATTGTCGGAAATTGCGTACTGTTTCCGGTCGAAGCGATCAGGGAAGTCGGTTTGATGAACGAAAAACGCTACCGGCATTACGGCGATGCCGAATATACGCCGCGAATGCGCCGCAAAGGTTGGCGTTTATTGATCGAGCCGCGTGCCAGAGTCTTTTGTCAGCCGAATAATCTTCCGCCGCGTTTAAGAGAGATGCCTATTAAAAAGCTGTTCAAAACTCTTTTTATAGACCGAGGCAACGCCCACAGCCTCTACCGGCGTTTCTGGGGAAATCTGGACGGCGCGCCGAACCGCATCGAAGGTGTCGCGGCATTTATGGCATTTTTCGTCTGTCTGGCAATAAAACGCAACGCCGAAGGCAATTGGGCAATGACGGCTGATGAGAAACCGCTTGCCGAAATGTTTGCCGATAAAATTGTCAAAGATTGATTTTTCAGTTTAATTCGAAAAGCCAGTAATCGGTCATCTCGTCGAGCATCGTTTCAAATGTATATTCCGGTTTCCATCCCGTCGCATTTGTTAATTTCGTGCAGTCGCCCTTTAAGTTGTGCAGTTCTTCCGGACGCAGGTATCGCGGATTGACGGACACATATTTCTCCCAATCGAGTTCGAGTCTCCCGAAAACATACTCGACCAGATCCTGCACGCTGTGCGAAATGCCGGTCGCGCAGACAAAATCATCAGGCTTTTCCATTTGCAGAATCATCCACATCGCCTTGACATAATCTTTGGCGTGCCCCCAATCTCTGGTTGCCGAAAGATTGCCGAGTTCGAGTTTATCAATAATTCCGAGTTTGATCTTAACCGCTTCCTTGCATACTTTATTGGTGACGAAATTTGTTCCGCGGCGCGGGCTTTCGTGATTGAATAAAATGCCGTTGCTGACAAATAATTTATAGGCATTCCGGTAATTTCGCGCCAGATGATACGAAAAAACCTTGGCACAGCCGTAGGGCGAAACCGGATTCATCGAAGTCGTTTCGCGCTGAAAACCATCGGCTTCAATGGAATTTCCGAACATTTCCGAAGAAGAAGCCTGATAAACCTTGATGTCGGGTTTGATTAAACGCACGGCTTCCAGGATATTGACGGTGCTTAAACCCGTCGCCTGCGCCGTATAGATCGGCTGGTCGAATGAAATTCTGACGTGCGACTGCGCCGCCAGATGATAGAGCTCGTCGGGCTGTGTTTCCTTAATATTATAAATCAAGGAAGAAAGATCGGTGATGTCGCCGTAAGACAGATTGATTTTATCGCGGATATGTTCGATGCGCGTGGTCTGCGTTTCGGCAACCGAATTTCTCTTTAAAATCCCGTAAACTTCATAATCTTTTTCAAGTAAAAATTCCGCCAGATAACTTCCGTCTTGACCGTTTATGCCGGTGATTAGGGCTTTTTTCATAAAATGATGTCGTGTTCTTTATAAAATGTATAGACCTTTTTGATTCCTTCGCCCAGAGGTGTGAACTCAAAGTCGGGAAAATGATCTCTCATTTTTTTATTGGATACATCTTTTCTAAATTGACCGTCGGGTGAAGAATTGTCAAATTTCAATGCAAAATTTTCCAGTCCACACGCGGCAAGCGCGATTTCCGCAATTCGGCGGATGCTCAAATTATTGTCCGTCGCGACATTAAAGGATTCGTTTATATCGTTTTCGATGCAGGCTTTGATAACCCGCGCCAGATCACCGCCGTACATAAACTGTCTCAAGGGTTTTCCCGTTCCGAGCAGATTGACCTGATTTGAACCGCTTCTTTCGGCTTTGATCATTTTTCCGATCAACGCCGTCAGATAATGGCTGCGTTTTTCGTCAACTTTGTCAAATTCGCCGTACAGATTACACGGGATCAAATAATTATATTTCGTATCGTATTGTTTATTATAAGCCTCAATCTGCACGGCAAGCGAGCGTTTGGCGATGGCATAGGCGAAATTCGATTTTTGCGGTTCGCCCTTGTGCAGATCTTCTTCGGTCAAAGGATAATTTTCATAAACGTCCGGGTAAATGCAAGTTGACAAAATAGCGGTTAAACGTGGAACATTGTTAATTCGGGCATATTTCAGCAAAAGGGTATTCATCAATAAATTTTCTTCGATAAATTCCGCCGGATAATTGATGTTTTCCAGTATTCCGCCGACTCTGGCGGCTAGATGAATAATGTGATCAAAGCCTTGTCGGCAGAGATTTTTGACATCGTTTTCGGAAGTCAGATCATAATCTTTTGATGAAATATAAAGGGCATCGGGCAGAATTTCCTTCAGGTGACTTCCGACCAGACCCGAACCGCCCGTAACTAGAATTTTTTTCATAATATTGTCAGAATACACATTTTAAGAATATGCGACAAGTTATCTACATTTGGAATTATCTGGATTGGGGCGGAGCGCAAATCTATTTTTTCGGCTTGATCAGGGAGATCAAAAAATATGCCAAAGTTCGGATAATTATGCCCGAGGGTTCAAACCGGCAATTGATTAAATTTATCGAAAATCTCGGAGTCGAGTATGAGTTTTTTGAAGGAAAAACGGATATTGCTCCGGCTCAAACATTAAAAAGAAAAATCAAAAGACACCAAACAAAGGTCAAGAGTGAACTCAAGATGCTCGAATATCTCGATAAACAAAACCTGGAAAACACGATTGTTCATATCGAGCTGGCGCCCTGGCAATCACTTTTGGCATTGATCAGACTTTCCCGCAAAACACGGGTTTTTATCACGATGCATAATTCTCTGCCGCCGGTTCCGGCGTGGCGGTATGCTCTGTGGCGGGCAAAGTTCGCGATAATCGAAAGGTTCGCGAATTTTCATATTTTCGCTTCGAATGAAGATGCCAAAAAAAGCCTGAAACCGCTGGTGTCCGAAAAATTTTATGAAAAAATCAAAGTAACATTTACCAATGTCAATCCGGACGAAATTGATGAAGCGCTGGCGGAAGAAATTAAAAGGGACGAGTTGTTAGAAAAACATCAGATTCCGAAGGATAAATTTTTGGTTTTCTGCGTCGGGCAATTTATTGACAGAAAAGGACGTTGGACTTTTTTAGAAGCGGCACAGAAGGTTTTTGAAAGTGATAAAAATGTCGTATTTGTCTGGATTGCCAATTCAAAACCGGACGATAAAGAGTTAAAAAGAGCGGAAAATTACGGACTCGGTGAAAATTTCGTTTTTATCACCTCCGACGAGGTCGGAAAGGAACATATTGATCTATTCAAATTGCTGCGTCTGGCAGATATTTTCGCGCTCGTCAGTTTTCAGGAAGGCTTGCCGATTTCTCTTTTGGAAGCGATGGCTCTGGGCATTCCGAGCATTTCGACGAATGTCAATGCCATTCCGGAAGCGGTCAAACATCTGGAAACAGGCTGGTTGATCGAAGCGGGCGACGCGGATCATTTGGCTCTGGCGATAAATTCTCTCAAGAATGATAAAGAATTAAGAGAAAAATTATCTCACAACGGGCGCGAGTTCGTTCTTGCCAATTTTAACGAAAAGGTCGTAGCGAAAATTGCTCTGGAAGCTTACAGGGAATCTTTTGAAATTGAATCCGAATGAATACAAAAACAGCCGAAAGCGGCAAAAGCATCTTTAGGAATGTTATATACGGATTCTCGACCTGGGTTCTCCCCCTCGGTCTGAGTTTTTTTGCGACACCGATTCTGGTCAAGGCTCTGGGGAATGAAGATTACGGGATTTACGCGCTCGTTCTCGGTTTTATCGCCTATTCATTTAATTTCGGAATCGGTCGGGCGATCACCAAATATATTGCCGAATACCGCGCGAGCGGCGAGAGCGAAAAAATAAGGGATGTTATTTCCGCCACGTTTTTTCTCAATATTGCCGTCGGTCTGTTTGGCGTGGCAGCAATTTGCCTGATGGCAAACTGGCTGGTCGTAGATATTTTTAAGATCGAACCGGAAGCGCAAAGTAAAACCGTTTATTCATTTTATATCGCGTCGGGAACGATATTTTTTTCGATGCTGGTCCAGGTTTTTAGTGCCGTTCTGCAAGGCATACACCGGTTTGACGTTTATTCTAAAATTTTTAATTTCAATATTTTTGCGCTGATTACGGGTAATATTCTGCTGGCACTTTACGGTTACGGTTTGATCGCTCTGTTAAGCTGGAATTTGATAATTTCGATCATCACCTGCGGAATTAATCTGATCAGCGCCAAGAAATTACTGCCTGAATTCGGAATCGGTTTCGGGTTTTCGAAAGAAACCTTAAAACTCGTACTGAAATTCAGTTCCGGCGTGATCGGTTATCAAATTTTAGCCAATTTTTTATTACTCTTTGAAAGAGGCTGGATAACGCGCCAGCTCGGTACGGAAACTTTGACTCATTACGTCGTGCCGATGATGCTGAGTCTGTATATCCATAGTTTTATGTCGAGCTTGATGATCGTTATTTTTCCGCTGGCAAGCGAATTGAAGGACAATAAAGAAAAACTTTTAAACCTCTATAAAAAAGCGACGAAAATCGTCTGTTTGCTGGTAGTTTTTATGGCGATGACGCTGATGGTTCAAAGTTACGAGTTTTTATCGCTCTGGATGGGAGCGGATTTTGCCGAAAGATCAGCAAATCTTCTGGTGATTCATACCATAACTTTCAGTGTTGTTGCCATTCAGATAGTTTCCTGGCAAATGACCGAAGGCTTAGGCTTTCCGAATTATAATTTCAAAATCTTTTCAATTTGTTTGATTCTGGCAATTTCCGGTTTTTTAATACTAATAAACGATTACGGGAGTTCAGGTGTTGCCATTGCCAGAATGATCGGGTTTTCGACCATTTTTTTCTCGATATTTTACGTTGAAAAATGGTTTTTCGAGAAAATACAAGTTTTATTTTGGCTGAAAATTATCGGTATTTTGTCAATTTCGGCACTGCTGGCGGCTGTTGTAGAAAAATTGATAATCACTTATCTGGCAATTTCCTGGCTGACATTTTTTTTATCAACCTTTTGCGGCGGAATTGTTTATTGTTTATTTGTGTGGATAATGGGATTTATAACCGACGACGAAAAACTTTTAGTTAGAAATATTCTCAGACGTTAAAGAATTAATGAATAAAAAAATAGAACTTGTTCAAAGAGTCGAGTTTATCAAAAATGCGTGTGCCGGAAAAAAGGTTCTGCATCTCGGCTGCACCAATTATCCATATACAAAAGAAGCGATTGAAAATGAGATGCTGCTTCATACGGAACTGGGAAAAACGGCAAAAGAGCTTTACGGTTTCGATTTTGACCAAGCCGGAATTGATATTTTACAAACATCAGGCGCGGAAAATCTCTTTCAGGCAGATCTCGAAAAACTCGAAGATGTTGATCTGGACGAAACTTTCGATGTGATTATTGCCGGAGAAATTATCGAGCATTTGAGAAATCCGGGAATGTTTTTGCAGGGAATTCAAAGATTTATGAATGCTGAAACAGATCTTTTAATCACGACGGTTAATGCCTTTTGCGCGCAAAGATTTGTCATCTACGCTTTGCGCGGCAAAGGCGGATTTAACGAACCGGTTCACCCGGATCACGTAGCTTATTATTCTTACAAAACTCTGAGCCTGGCGATCAAAAGAGAAAATTTAGCTGTCAGGGAATTTTATTTCTATGATTTAGGCACGGAACATCGTCCCTTTAATCCCTGGTACTATAATCTTATAAATGATCTGAGCGTAAAATTTTCTCCCCAATTGAGCGACGGTGTAATTGCGGTTTGCGGGTTGAATCAAAGTTGAATTATGAAAACGGATTTGGGATTTATACAAAAATTAACCAGGCTCTATACATTTTATACGCCGATCAGAAAAGGTAAATACCGGCTTGCACTGGCGAGCTTAGGACTGGAAAAGGATTTGCCGAAGCAGGTGGTTGCCAAAACTTCCGACGGCAGAACTTTGAAGGTAAATTTTAATAATCATTTCGCACATTTTGTCTATTTTCTCGGTGAATATGAGCCGGCGATTACAAATGTCATAAAAAACTTCGTCAAACCGGGCGATATTTGTTTCGATATTGGCGGAAATATCGGCTGGTACACGACGCTTTTGCAGACTCTGGTGGGGAAAGTCGGCGAAGTTCATTCCTTCGAGCCGGTTCCGCCTACTTTTGAAATTCTCGAAGAAAATGTCAAAGCAAATAAAAATTCCGAAGTCGTGCGTTTGAATAATCTCGCACTCGGTGAAATTAAGGGCGAAGCGAATTTACACATTTTTGACGAGTTTGACGCCCACGCGACAATGTCTGATTTCGGTGAAAAGGATTTTACGGTTTATCCGTGCCGGGTTTCAACAATCAATTCGTATCTGACGGAACACGATATAAAAAATGTAAAATTTGTCAAAGTTGATATTGAAGGCGCGGAACTGATGATGCTCAAAGGTGCGACGGATTTTTTTACACAAGAAATTCCGCCGATTTTTGAAATCGAAATGGCTTTGGATACGACGAAAGGTTTCGGATATTTACCCAATGATATTATCGAATTTATCAGAAAACAGTTTGACTATGAATTTTATGCGATAAATGAATTGACTTTTTTACTCGAAAAAATTGAAAAATTCAATCCGGAAGATAAGGGTGCAAATGTTTTGTGCGTTCCGAAAGGATTTTATCAAAACGAGCTTAAAACTTTGACGATTATTTAGATTTTTGGCTAAATCCGGAGAAATTATAAAAAAAGTGAATTTGGTTTAAGAATTATTTGCCCACGAATAACACGAATCTTCACGAATATATTTTATAAAAATACCCGAAATGCTGTGCCGGTCAAGATTTTTTCCTGCCGACAAAAACTAATTTCCCCCACTTTTGCCAGGATCTTTCCCGGTCGAAATGTTTTTCCAGTAAGCCGAAAACTTGATCCGCGTGACCGAGCCACTGAAAATATGTTTCCGCTTCATAGTGCGTCATGACGGCAAAGGCATCGAACTTTTTCGATACCCGGCGCAGAAGATGTCTTTCGCTTAAAAAATGGATGACATGCAGAAACGGTGTGAGCCACGGTTCGACCAGAATAAATTTTCCTTCGGGGCGCAAAATGCGCCGGACTTCCGACAGAGTTTGGTCTAAATCCGCGGGAATTTGCGGCAGATGATGCAGACCGCCCTGCACGATAAAGATATCGCGGCTGTTGTCTTCAAACGGCATTTTCCGGCAATCGGCTTCGTAAAGCTCGGCTTTCCCGTCGTATTTTGCCAGCAGTTCGCCCGAAATATCCACGCCTTCGAGATTCGTAAAACCGAAATGTTCGAGAGCTTTCAGCCCGTTGCCGCGACCGCAGAATATGTCAACGATCTGTGCGTCGCGCTGCCATTCGTGCTGACCGATTTTTTTCAGCCGGACGATAAATTTTTTTATTTCTTCTTCGGGCGTTTCAAAACGCGTGTAGGCTTCTTCCCAAGCCGTCTGTATTTCGCGGCTGGTTAAAGTGTTTTTGTCCGGTAATTTAGTCGGTATTTTCACGGAATTCATTAAAATTTCTTCAAAGTTTTTTAGCAACCATTTGGATATTCGATGTCGAAAACCCGAATTTCGCCCGGATTAAATCTATACTTGTAAAAACCGCCAGAAGAGGTATATTGCGAAAAGGATCAAAGAATTTAGCAATTCGCGGCAGATTCATTTTATCCAAAACGATATGATGAAGCGAATAGATCCAAAAAGAATGCGCCGGCAGATAATTAAATTCCAGAATTTCAAGACCGGCTTTCGCCGCCAGAAGCTTCAGAGATTTTTCGTTAAGCAGATTCCAGTGGCGCGGAAAATGATAACCGCCCCAGTATTTGTTGCGAAAAATCCTGGCGTCGAAACTTTCCGTATTCGGAGTTTCGATGATCAAAACACCTTCGCGGCGCAGCAGTTTTGCCATTGCCTGCATCATTTCGACCGGTGATTCGACGTGTTCGAGAACCTGCAGCGAAACGATCAAATCAAACGAATCGGCGGGCAGATCCTTTTCGGCATCTTCGATTCTGCCGGCAAATCCTTGAAAACCGTCCGCTTTCAATGTTGAAATGATTTTATCATCCATTTCAACGCCGTAGAGCTGATCTTCGGGAACTCCGAAGTGATGGAGCATTCGCAAATATCTGCCGTCGCCGCAGCCGACATCGAGAAAAACGGGTTTGTCGGTCGAAACATATTTGAGCCACGTTTGTGCCTTCTTTTTGTCCAGATAATTTTTCGCCTTGACGGCAATCGGGTGAACCGTTTCCGCGTAATTATACGCGTAGTAGTTAAGCGGATAAATAACGGACAATTCTTCCTTGACCGGGCGCGGATTGAGATACCAGTTGCCGCAAGTTTTGCATTCGACGACGTTAAAGGTATCTGTCGAAGTCGCGTATTCGTAATCCTTGCCGGTCGTTATTATGGAAGTTTCGACGCTCCGGCAGACACCGCAGGCGACCTCTTCGATTTTTATTGTTTTTTCAAGCATTTTTTGAAATTTTGAGCGGTAAATTTTTTATTACTTGAAATAAAAATACGAGATAGCTGCCGCGGACGGTTATTTCGGGAATCTCTTTGACCTCTTGGTGAACCTTCGGCAGATTATAATAGGGAACTCCGACCCAGAGATGATGTTCGGCGTGATAATTCATATTATGCGGCGAGAAAAAAACTCTCTCCAGAGGATTGGATTTAAAGGTAATAAGCCGGTCGGCATCGGTTTCTTTTATTGAGAGTCTGATAACACCGTGGTCGCAAAAAGCCCGGATCTCATCGGGCAAAAAAACCAGAAGATAAATCGGCGCAACCCACAAAAAGGGATACAGCCACCAGATTCCGAAAAAGAAAAATAAAGAGAAAATCACTATCTGCCAGATCAAAACCGGAATTCGCTCGATAATATAATCCTTTAAGACCGCCGCCGGTTTTGCTTCAACCATTGTTTCGCTTGTTTTCTCGGTTGCAAAAAACATTTTTCCGAACGGCGTTACTTTCAGAACGGTTTTACCGAAGGTTGCCAAACCGGAACAAAAAAGCAAAAACTTAAAACGCGAATTTTTGTTATCGAGAAGATGGATATAGCGGTCGGGGTCGTCCGGCGTTCCGAGCAGCTGATGATGCGACAGATGATTGCGCCTCGCATCATTAAAGCCCATAAACATCGGCGCGTAAATCAGCCAGCGGGCGATAAAATCATTGCGCGCGCGATTTTTGGAAAGATTGCCGTGAAGCCCGTCGTGTCCTAAAATAAAAAGACGATACTGGCATAAACCGATGACGATAAAAGCGATGACGGCACTCCAAAATGTTTGAAAAAACACGAAAAACGCCAAAGCCGCAGCGATCAAGAGCCAATCGAGAAACAGATCCGCAAAGACTTTCGCTTCCGAAGGTTTCATCCATTCCTGAATTCGCTCTTTCGAGAAATTTTTACGAATCAGCCGCTGAGTTTCAATTAAACTGATATTTTCCTGACCTGTCATAAATCTATTTTCGTTTCATCCCCAAAATACTGACAAAAAATCCCGAAAGGATCGTCTGAAAACCGAGCGCGACAAGGGTTGAGCCGGGAATGACGAGCCGCATCGTTTCGGCATAATTCAGCACGCCGAAATTTGCCAGACGCCATTGATTTATTGCCGCGATCAATAGACCGATGCCGACCAGCAGCGCGATTGCCGCAATAATTAATCCGCGTTCGAGATTTATGACCTCGAAAAATCTAACGATTTTCGGGTCTTCCGGCATTAACCCTTCGCTGATCGCAAAGGTTTTGGTCATCACGGCAAACAACACCGATTGATAGCCGCACAGAATAAACAAACTGGCAAAAAGAAGCGTATGGGCATCAAAACCGATGCCGCCGATCTGTAATTGCGGGAGCGCGACGATATAACCGAAAACACCCGATAAAATCAAAAGAATACCGGGAATCAGAAATAACCAGCGCGGACTGTACATCAGAAAAAAACGCAGGGTGCGCCAACCGTCGCGGAAGGTTTTCAGATGCGGCGCGTGCGATTTTCGCCCGTCGGGGTGAAGTGTGATCGGCACTTCCGCAATTTTAACGGCGTAATCATCGGCATAAAGACTGGATTTGATGATCATTTCGGTGGCAAATTCCATTCCCGTGCATCTCTGGTCGAGGCGTTCGTAATGCGCTTTGGTAAATCCGCGCAAACCGCAATAGACATCATTGATCGGTGCTTTGAACCAGTTTTTGACGAGCAGCGAAAACATCGGATTGCCCCACCAGCGATGCAGAAATGGCATTGCGCCGGGCAAAACCTGACCGCCGCCGCCGGGCAGACGGCAGCCCTGAACCAGATCGAAACCTTCTCTTAATTTCTCGACAAATTTCGGAATTTCCAGAAAATCATAACTGTCATCGGCATCACCCATAATGACGAATTTGCCTTTAGCGGCGGCAATGCCGCCCATCAGCGCATTGCCGTAGCCTTTTTCCCTGACGTGTACGACGCGCGCTCCGTTTCGTTCGGCGATATTGATGGAATCGTCCGTGCTGCCGTTATCGGCAACAATTATTTCGCCCGTGATCTGATGATCGCGAAAGGCTTTCTGAGCTTTATGAAGACAGATTTCCAGAGTATCGGCTTCATTTAAGCAAGGCATCACAACTGATAGTTCGACAGAAGTTGTTGAATTATCTTTCATATATTTAGTAAGTGGTTTTCAACCCGATAGATTACGGATAACGGATAGCTGATAATGGAAGATTTCTTAATTATCAATTATCCATTGATCATAATTTTTTTTAACCAATACTTTAATCTTAAAACAATCGGTCGTAAAATTAAAACTCTTGAATTTATTGAAATTAAGGATTTAACAAACACACCAAGTTAATCAGCGGCTTTAACGGGGTATTTTTTATATAAGCGGACATTTCCCGATTCATAATACGGAGCCGGTTCAAACCATTTCGATAAAAGATTTTCGACTCTCTGATTTCTTCCCCAGAGTATTAACGTGTCAATTTTTTCACTGTTTTCGCTCAGCGCGGTTTCGAGTTTTAATAATTTTCCGTCAAAATCTTCATCCGGTTTATTCAAGGCAAAGCTGTTTGATTCAATCACCAGACGGATAAAATTTTGGTCCGAATTTTTAACCGGTTTTATCGCAAACACATAATATCCGAGAGTGTAATTATCCCAGATAAAATGGTTCCGGGATAAACCGTTCAAGTTATTCATATTCAGTTCGGGAACGGAATGAAATCTCAAGACATCTTCGACGAGCGTAACCGAAACGATAGAATGATTTTCGGGAACTTGCCGGCTGACGGTTAAAAACTCTCCGGCTATTTTATTCGTTTTCAGCGCAAATTCCCAAACAGCGGCAGTTTGAAAAAGAATTACACCGACTAAGATCAATTTCACCGGATTTTTTAGGAATTTTAAGTTATTAAAGCGAAAAATCGGTATAAAAAATAACAAACCGCACAGCAAAATTCTTTCCCGCAAAATCCAACCGTGAACCGAACCGAAATTATCCGGAGCAAACACGATCAAAAAAATTGCTCCGAAAAACATTATGACAAAGGGAAAAATTACGGACAAAAAAGGTTTTTCAAAATTCCTTTTATAAAATGTTGTCAGGGTTAACAGGAAAAATACGACAATAAGCCATAAAATCGGGGTAAACAGTGCAAAAAAAGTCGAATCGAAATTTACAAAAGGAAAAGATTTCCGGCTGATAATGATCAGTGCGTCGGCAGTCCGAATTTGAGTAATCCAACTCGAAATGGAAAACGGATCGGAGATATTCCACCCCGGATAAAATACGCCACCCGAAGCGCTGATAGATTTATATATAAAAATAAGCGGCAATACGGGCAATAAGGCAAGTGCCGTATAAATGACTGTTTTAAGAATTTTTTCTTTTTCGACAAAAAATGCCAACCATAAAATGGACGCGGCGAGAATCCCGAAGCTGATGATATGGCTTAAATAAACGAGAATTAAAATTATCGAGAGCAAAATTATTCGTGAAACATTTAATTTTTCGCGCCACGAATAATACAATCCCAGGGTAAAAGTAAAACCGATAAGACTGATGATAAAATTATAAAATCCCATAAACCAGAGCCAGTTAAAACCGATGACGGCTCCGATCAGCATTGAAGTATAAAGACCGTCGCGCCCGACCGTCTTAAAGCGCAGCCAACCGACGGCGCAGACAAACAAAAAATAGGTCAGCGTAACGATGATCTTCGTTACCGTAAACGGCGAGAAAATAAGCAGTAAGAACACTAAAACCCAATACCCCGCCGCGTTCGGTATGGCAAAGGAATTAAGGGTGACATATTGCGTTATTTTCGGATTTCCGCTCAAAATTTCAATCATCAGCGAAGCACTGTATAAATGTGCCGACCCGTCTTGATTGACAAAGTATTCCACTCCCCAAATCGGACTGCAAGTTACGATAAGCAGGACGGTTAAGAAAATAAATAACTTAAAATTCTCCGATTTAAAAAGTTGCATAAAGGAACGGTTACAGGTAAAGCTATATAATAAAAAAATTTTATAAATAATAACATTTCGGCAGATAAATTAAAACCGTTTGAAAATTTATCCCGAAAGGGATATTTCGGCTCACAGGGCATTCCTCCCAAAATATCGGAAATCAGATTGACACTTTTGCTTGGCATAAAAAAGTTGTAAGATTAACGGATAAAATGTTTATAAGCAGGTGGGCAAAAGTTGTAAGATATTATGAAAATTCTAAAAATCCCTTTAAACATCAGATGTAAGAGAATTTAAGAGTTTTCTGACATTATCCATTATCCATTTTTAATTATCCATTGGTGCTTATAAATTTTCAAATTCCATTTTCCAAAATTTTTACATTTTTAATTTTACGGCTTTTATATCGAAATTATTTATCAATGAACAAGGTTTTAATAAACAGACCCGCTCCTCAAGCAAAGGAGAGAAATAACTTCCTGTTTCCGATTTTGTTTCTGTGGGGGCTGGTCGTCTTTTTTATCTTTTTGTATATCGGATACGGTTATGATTTCGGGAAATCCAACTACCGGTTTTATCTTTTGCCGTGGTGCGTTTTAACCGGCATCGTCACGTCGGCACCGAGTATTTACTTAATCTACAAAAAACAATTCGACCCGTTTCATCCGATTGTTTTTGCCTCCTGGTCTTATTTTTTTCCCGCATTTTTTATTGGCGGATTGATTCTGGCAGCTGATTTGTCGCAGCCATACTATCTTGTTTTTATTCATCATGAGGAGTATTATTTACCTCTGACAATGGTTTATGTAATGCTCGGTTACGGCGGACTGACCGCCGGATTTTTCTTGCCGTATGGAAAAAAAATCGGCGAATATGCAGGTAAGAAATTACCTGTCTGGAACTGGAAACCCAATGAAGTAGTTTTTCCCGGCGTGTTGTTACTGCTGATCGGTTTCGGCAATAACATTCTGGCTTTCAGTCTCGGATTGATCGGTTATCAAAGAGTCGAAGAATTTGCCGTTTATGACGGTTTGTTATTTTCAACGACGTTTTTCTGGTTGCAGGCGAGCTTTTTACTGTGGCTGTATGTTTTCAGATCAACCAGATTGAACATCAACCATTTATTCGTCATCGGTTTATTATTATCAATCGCTCTTGTGAAAGCCGCCTTTCAGGGTAATCGCGGAAGTTTGATCCAAATTTTTATCATGGTCGCTTTTGCCTTTGTTTATTCGGGAAGGAAAATCTTGTTCAAACACAAGGTTTGGGCAGGGATCATCCTGGTTTTTGCGCTGATCGGCGGAATGATCTACGGAACGACATTTCGCTCGATCAAACAAGGCGACAGTGTTGTCAGTGTAGATGTCTATGCCGGAAATGTCGGCGATGCTCTGAGCCGGATCTCGGAACAGGATTTTGAAAAAACGCTGGGAGTAGGTTTCGCCGCTTTAGCGGAAAGGCTTGATTCGGTAAGCCCGCTGGGAGTGATCGTGGCAAATTACGAAGCCCTTCATTCATTTGAAGAAAGTTACGGATTAGACAATAATATTTGGAAGGATACGATTACGGCGTTTATCCCGAGAATTATTTGGAACGACAAACCCGTAGCCTCCGAACCATATAAATATGCCGATTTATATTTCAATTACAGCGAAAATTCTTTTGCGATCACACCGATCAGCGATTTGTTAAGAAATTTCGGTCCGCTCGGGGTGCCTTTGGGAATGATTCTGCTCGGATTTATAATTCGAATACTCTATGTGATGTTTATGGAGAATCAGGAATTTTCATTCTGGAAATATACATTTTTTTATATGATGCTGACGAATATTTCCTACGAAGGTTTTTACGGAACGATCGTCCCGTATCTGATAAAAGTTGCGATTATTACATTTATCGGATTCTTGTTTTTCCGGTTTATGATAAGGGGTTCCGATTCCGGATAAAATTTTTTTCCAAATTTTCCAAACCGGAATATATCGAGAAGAAATGCAAAAGATTGTTTTTACCAACGGATGTTTTGATTTACTGCATCCCGGACATATTGATTTGCTCGAAAGGGCAAAGAAATTGGGAACTAAACTCATTGTTGCGATAAACAGCGATGATTCCGTCAAAAGGATCAAGGGTTCGGCGAGACCGTTTATCAAACAGGATGACCGAAAAGCTATTCTTTTAGGATTAAAAGCGGTTGACGAGGTCAGAATTTTTTCCGAATCCACACCCGAAAATCTGATCAGGGAAATAAAACCGGATGTTCTGGTCAAAGGCGGGGATTGGGCGGAGAATGAAATTATCGGGGCGGATTTTGTCAAATCAACCGGCGGCGAGGTTTTTTCAATTCCGCTAAAAGACGGGTATTCTTCAAGCTCGATTGTCGAAGAAATTCAGAGAGAAAAAAGGGTAGGTACAAAGGAAATTAAAACCGAAACAAAAAATACGAAAATAATCGAAAATTCGCTGAAAGCGCATATTGATTTATTTGAAACGATTCTGCGGTCGGAACTCTCGATTATCGAAGAATGCGCCGAACTTATTTTTAAAACGCTGGAAGCGGGCAAAAAAATCCTGATTTGCGGTAACGGCGGAAGCGCGGCGGATGCCCAGCATATCGCGGCGGAATTTGTCGGGCGCTATGAAACGGAAAGACGGGGTCTTCCGGCAATCGCGCTGACGACCGATACTTCGGCTCTGACCGCACTCGGAAATGATTACGGATTCGAGCGAATTTTTGCGCGGCAGGTCGAGGCTTTAGCGAGCGAAGGCGATCTTTTAATCGCCATCAGCACTTCCGGGAATTCGCCGAATATAACCGCGGCAGTAATGTCTGCCAGAGAAATCGGCTGCCAGACACTCGGGATGACGGGCGCGAAGGGCAAAAAACTCGCGTCGCTGTGCGATAAATGCATTCTGGTTCCGGCGGAAAGAACGGCGCGGATTCAGGAAGCGCATATTACAATCGGTCATATCTGGTGCGAAATCGTTGACGCAAAATTGCCCGGTTGATCAAATTTCTCACATTTACATAACACATGCAGGTTTTAGAAAATTTTTCCAAAGTAAAAGTTCTGGTTTTCGGTGACCTAATGCTTGACCGTTATTGGTGGGGAAGCGTCAATCGAATCTCGCCCGAAGCGCCCGTTCCGGTCGTACGCGTGGACAAAACCACTCTGATTGCGGGCGGTGCGGCAAATGTCGCGGCAAATGTCGCCGGTCTCGGAGCCCAACCGTTTCTGGTCGGCGTGGTCGGTGATGATGAGGAAGCCGCCGCTTTTCCGCAAATTCTGGCGGAATCGAATATTTCAGCCGAATATTTAGTAACCATCAAGAATCGCCCGACGACCGTAAAAACGCGAGTCGTCGCGCACAGCCAGCAAATTGTCAGAATTGATCAGGAAACTATTGCCAATTTAACCGCGGAAGAAGAAATTCCGGTCTGGCAAAAAATCGAGAGCCTTCTTGATTTGGTCGGGATAATAATCGTTTCCGATTATGGCAAGGGAGTTTTGACGGAAAATTTACTGGAGCGTCTGATAACTGCCGCAAAAAATAAAAATATCAAAATATTAATTGATCCGAAAGGGAAAAATTATCTTAAATATAAAGGCGCGACACTTTTAACACCAAACAAAAAGGAAGCGGCGGAAGCCTGCAAACTCGAAGAAAACGGACGAAACCTGGTCGAACTTGCCGGAGAGCAGCTAATTTCAGAAATCGAAACCCGGGCAATTCTAATAACAAGGGGCGAAGAGGGAATGACGCTTTTTGAAAAGGGGAGAGAACCTCTCCACTTAAAAGCACTTGCCAGAGATGTCTTTGACGTAACCGGTGCGGGCGATACGGTTATCGCCACGTGCGCGGTCGCGCTCGGCGCCGGAGCTTCTCTGGCAAAAGCGGCGGAACTGGCAAATATTTCCGCCGGATTGGTTGTCGAACAAATCGGGACGACCGCCGTAAAATACGCAGATTTACAAGAAGCGGTCTTAAAGTATAAAACTTTGACCGCATAAAAAAACGCAGAAAAAAAATATTTTGGATTTCAAACGCATTTTAATTTTCAGAATCGGTCATTTAGGCGACACGCTGGTTTCACTTCCGGCATTTTGGGCAGTCAGAAAGGCTTTCCCGCAAGCCGAAATTGCGCTTTTGACAAACTCGGACGCAAATAATCCGCAATATATCGCCGCCCGGAGCGTTTTACCGGAAAAAGGACTTTTCGATAAATGGCTGAAATATCCGACCGGACTTGATAAATACCAAACAATTCAAGCATTTAAGACACTTTTATTAGAAATAAGACGAGATCAATACGACGTGGTAATTTATCTGATGACGCGCAACCGCACCCATCAACAAATCAGGCGCGATGAGCTGTTTTTTCGGCTCGGCGGCATAAAAAAAATTATCGGTCTTAAAAACTTAAAAAAAAATCTGATAGATTTGAAGCGGGAAACCCCACTGCCCGTTCTCGATTCCGAATTGAATTTGTTATTTGAATGCCGCGCATCTGAAAATTTTCCGCTGCCGGAAAAGAACACAATAAAGCCGGAAATGCTTCTAAGTACAGAACAAAAAGAATT
>JBBRVS010000008.1:0-53537 GCA_038246645.1 Pyrinomonadales bacterium | reverse complement strand
CAGATCGAAGGTTTCGGGGAGAAGCAGATTTTGCGCTTCGATTTTTCTCTCGCTTTCCCGGCGGCGGAATTTATCAAACAAAATCCGCTCGTGCGCAACGTGCTGATCTATCAAGAGCATTCCTTCATCATCAACCGCGATGATAAAACTTTCGTGAAGCTGTCCGATCGGGCGGATTTTCGATGAAGAAAGCTGCGCGACTTCGATTGCTTTCGGAATCTTCTGCGCCGAATCAACGGGCGGCAGAACCTCGTAATTTTGGATTTTGGATTTTGGATTGTTTAATTGGTCTTCGGTCTTTGGTCTTTGGTCTTCGGTTGTATCTTCGGATTTGGCTTGGGCTTTTTGTTCAAAATCTTCGGACGTTATCGGGATTTCAAAAGTTTGCGGCTCGTTTGATTCAGCGGTTTCTTGAGTTTGCTGAAATTCTACGGATTCATTTTGCTGAGTATTTACCGGATTGATAAATTCTTTTTCTTCAAATTTTTCGGCGGCATCTTCAACTTGAAATTCAATTTTAGTCTGTTCGGCGTTGGCAAATGGATTTTGAACCGTCTGATTTTGATTATTCGGAATCAAATTTTCATCTTTTCCGAAATTGAAATCTTTTTGCTCGATGATTCCGGCATTTTGCAGAGAAATTTTGATCGCTTCGGCGATTACATCTTTGACGGCTTGCGAACGCCGGAATCTGACTTCGGTTTTTGCCGGATGAACATTGACATCAATTTCTTCGAGCGGAACATCAAGAAACAAAAAGGCAACCGGATAAACGCCGTGCGGCAAAACGGCGCGAAAGCCTTCCAGAAGTCCGCCGGCGATGATTTTATCTTTGACAAAACGCCCGTTGATAAAGAAAAACTGGGCATCGCGCGTCGTCCGGCGTTCACGCGGCGCAGACACGAAACCCGAAATTTTCGCAATAAATTCACGTCCGCCGTCCACGGGCAGCAGACTTTCCAGCAGATTTGCACCGAAGATCTGAAAAGCTCTTTCCCGCAGATCCTTTGCCGGAGAAACACGGAAATTTTCGCGCCCGTTACTCGTTAAAACAAAAGAAATATCATGATTAGCCAGCGCGTAATGCGTGACGGTTGACGTAATATGATAGTTTTCCGTCGCTTCCGAACGCATAAATTTGCGCCGCGCCGGTGTGTTGAAAAACAAATCACGAACCGTAATCGTCGTTCCCGTAGATCGCGCAATATCTTTAACATCAACGAGTTTGCCGCCTTCGATAGAAACCCGCGTCGCCGCATTTTCGTCAGCGGTTTTCGTAATTAATTCAACCTTGGCAACCGAAGCAATCGAAGCGAGTGCCTCGCCGCGAAAACCCAAGGTCGAAATTTTTGAAAGATCTTCCAGAGTTTTGATCTTTGAAGTCGCGTGGCGTTCAAAGGCAAGAATCGCGTCGTCGCGCACCATTCCTTCGCCGTCGTCGGTGATTCGCATCAGTCTTCTGCCGCCGAGTTCGATCTCGATCTTGATATTTTTCGCGCCCGCGTCTATCGAATTTTCAACTAATTCTTTGATAACCGAAGCCGGACGCTCGACAACTTCACCGGCGGCGATCTGATTGGCTAAATTGTCGGGCAGAATCTTGATTTTATTCATTTATTTGTAAAATTATCGGCTCAATTTTCAGTTGAATGATTATATCAATTATCCATCCATATTTGCTGTTTTACAAAAACATATTTGTAAGCAGAAAAAAAGAAGCCGCCGAAATATCATAAATTCCGGCGGCTTTATAAATTTATATTTAAATTTTAGTTTTTTAAATATTCATCAACAATTCTTGTCAGATTTTCCGAAGCATTTTCAAGTAGCTCCGTTTTTTCCGTAAACCAAACTTCGTCAGCAGATTCATATTCTCTTTCAACGCTTAGAGCGCGGCGCGTTTCGGAAGGCGCGGTTCCGCCGTAAATCGTTCTGATATTTACGAAATTTTCCGGCGAAAGCGTTTCGGCAAGTTCGGCTTCGCTCATTGAAATCTCGCGTCCGAGAACTTCTTTTGCCGCCGTTTGCAAAATTTCGTGCGTAATTTCGCTTTTATTTTCAAGCGCGGCGCGAACCGATATTCCGACGATCTTATGCGAAATACTGAACGGCAGATTTTCGCGCCGGACAATCGTATCGGCTAATTCCGTAACGGTAATAAAATTTTCGCCCGCACGTTTTTTTAGTGTGTCAAGATTAAAAGTCGCCGCTTTCATCGTTGCGCCGAAGAGCGAAACCGAGCGATTGGCATCGCGCAAGGCGCTGTAAATCAGCGGTTGCAGATCGTCTTCGACATCGTTTATATCGCCGAAAGGCGTATTATGAATGCTTGTTATTACGCCCAAACATTGTCCCAGAGCTTTGCTTCCGATGGCGCGGATATGTTCCAAAGCAACCGGATTTCGCTTCTGCGGCATAATCGAACTTCCCTGCACGAATCCGTCGGGCAGACGAATGACGTTAAATTCCATCATCGCCATCAGCAAGAATTCCTGCGCGAATTTTCCGACATTGACGAGCATCGCCGAAGTTGCGCCGAGAGTTTCGGTAAAATAATCAACAGAGGCGATTGAGGCATATGAATTGACGGTCGGCGCGGTAAAGCCCAGTAATTCGGCAACGCGGTGACGATTGATCGGAAATCCGGTCGTCGTGATCGCACCCGAACCGAGCGGGCAAAAATTCATATTGTCATACGCGCTTTGCAGACGCTTGATGTCGCGTCCGACGTTTTCCGCCATCGCCAGAAGAAGATGCGCGAGCGTCGAAGGCTGTGCGGGCTGCGTGTGCGTATAAGCCGGAATCAGAGTTTCGTGATGCTCTGCTGCCAGATCGAGAAAAACCTTCCGCAACTCCATCGCCGAACGAAGAAGTTTAAGCGTCAAGGGTCGCAAATATAGACGATAGATCGTTACGTCAATATCGTTTCGGCTGCGCGCCGTGTGAAGTTTTCCGGCGGTGTCGGCATTGCAATTTTTCGTAATTTCGCGTTGCAGATAATAAAATAAATCTTCAAAACTGCCGTCATATTCGGCACTTTTAATTGAATCTAAATCAAGACTTCGCAGCGATTTAAGCAAATCCTTCAACTCGCTTTCGGTAATAATGTTTTGCTCGGCAAGCATTACGGCGTGGGCGAAATCAACATCAATATACGGTTGCAGAAAATATTTTTTCGCGTCATCAAAACAATCGGCGAGAACATTTTCTTTATAATTTTGGGCGGGGAATTTTTCTTCAATCATAATTTATAAATCAATTGATAACGGATAACGGAAAATGGATAATGATTTTCACTTGAATTATCCCTTTTCTGTTATCCGTTATACATTTTTTGTGGCTAATTTATTTCTTTCCTGCCTTCGGCAAACTCAGCATATTCGAGAAGATTCGATACGCGCCCGGATTTCCGACCGTCAGTTGGCGAAACCACGAATATGATGTGTAAATGAATTTTCCTTTGCCCATTTCGGCATACAGCATTCCGCCCTTGCTTTCCGCTTCGCCTTCGTCGTGCGTTTCAAGAAGCGGCGTGTATTTGGTTTCGTCCCACGAAGTCAACGTGTAGAGATTTCTCTCTTGAACCCAATTTGCAAAATCGGCATTCGTAATTTTATTCGGAAAATTGAAAACCGGATGATTCGGCACAAGTATTTGGACGGGCGCGTTTTCATCGGTCGTTCTGATATTTCCTTCCATTTTTGCGGGATACGGCGGTAAATTTAATCGAGCATATTCCTGTTGCTGGTATTGCACGATCAGAGTTCCGCCGTTTTCCATAAATTGATTTAATCTGCCGTTGTTGGCAACATAATCGGGGCGAACCTGCGACGCACGAATACCGACGATGATTGTGTCGAATTCATTAAGATTTCCCGTCGAGAGAGCTTTTTCATCGAGCATCCCGACATTCAAACCGAGCCGCTGAATCGCTTGCGGAACTTTATCGCCGCTGCCCATGATGTAGCCGATCTTGACGGGCGAAACTTTAAGATCAAGAACCTGCGCTTTGACATCCGATTTTGAATAAAGGCGATGCGTTTGCATATGCGGATAAGCAATTTCCTGCACTTGCAGATCATAATTAGTGCCGCCGACCGTCGCCGTTGCCGTCAGATTATAACTGTCGGGTTTGGCATTTGCCGGAATCGTAACTTCAAAACTCAGCGCGGTTTTATCGCCTTTCTGCACGAGCGAAAAATCAGCCGAATTCGGTGAAAGCGTCCAACCGTTCGGCAAATTAAATCTTCCCGAACCTTTTATGGCATTTGGCGCATTATTCGTAACGGTCATCACCAATCTGTGTTTAGTAGCTTGGGTCGAAACGGGTGCGATCAAAAGATTCGATTCCAAACCGACCGTAACCGCCGGAACGACATTTAAATCGCGGCGTAATTCTCCGCGAATATCGTCGGCGTAGCGATACTCGACTTCCCTTTCAACCGTAATTTCCTGTCCGCCGATCTGCATTTTGACTTCTGCCGTGACGAGCGGATTTTGAAACGGCATATTTTTTGATTCGGGTGCCGACCAGTCGAACGTAAAATTCGGATTTCGCGGTTTTTCCATCCAATACGGCTGAGTCGGCTTGGCATCTTTCGGCGAAGCTATGGTAAAAAACGCGGCGTTAAAAGCAATTTCGCGACGCGGACGAAAACCTGTTTCCGGCACAACCGGTTCGGTCGAAGGTTGCACTGTCCAACCGCCCGGTGTTTTCAACGCCACATTTGTAACTTTCACTTCGGAATTTTCCGGCGCAAACACTCTAACTGCAACATTTGTCGAATTTCCGGCAACAAGCATATCGGTATCAATCAAGGCATCAACAACAACGCTGCTCGCCATTTTCAGAGCTTTGGCAAATTCCTTTTGTTTTTGTCTTAACAAAATTTTTGATTCGGGATTTCGCATTGACCATTCCGCATCAAAAGCCTGTTTATAACCTTTGGCTAAGATCGGAATGAGTTTTTGCGGATTATACGGATCAAAACTGCTCAGAGCCGTTTCTGCGGTTTCCTGTAATTCGGCTAATCTTTTGGCAAATGCCGGATCAGTATTGTTTGTTAATGCGGCAATTCCTTTGATTGATGTATCCAAGCCGTCAAAGACGCTCGTTTCGTTTTCGACTTTTTCGCCGAAGGTTTCCATCAGCCGCATTCCCGAATTTTGCTTTCCGCGAAGTTCTAAAACGCCCATTTCCTGCGATTTATGTTGACTTCTGCCTTCCATCGCAATTTCAAAATAGGAGCGTCCGAGCAGCACATCATATTCGCCTGTGTTTAAGGTCAAAGTCGGTTGATTTTCCGGATTCGGACGGAAACCTTGTCCCATATAAAGTTTTTTTGCTTGCCAGGGTTCTAAGCCTTCTTGAAAATGTTCGGGAAATTGTTTCGGATCAGCCGCCGCTTTAAAAGCAATCGGCGTTAAATAACCGACCAGCTGATGATGTCCGTGACCGTCTGCCGGAGTTCCTGAAAAACGTGAAATAATCACGAGCGGACGATACAATCTGATCGCTCTGACCATATCGCCGAGTGTCAATTGTTCGCCCCATATTCGGGAGGCTTCGGCGCGTGTTTTGGAAAAACCATAATCCATTACGCTTCCGAAAAGCTGTTCGCCGCCGTCAAGCCGCCGCGCCTGCAGAAGTTCTTCGGTGCGGATCACGCCGAGCGATTCAAAAAGTTCTTCGCCGATTACGTTTTGTCCGCCGTCGCCGCGATTTATCGAAAGATAAGCCGTGCGCGCCATTTCGCGGCGGGCTAAATAAGCCATCAAGCCTGAATCTTCATCATCAGGATGCGCTCCCGTGTGCAATGCACTGGCGGTCGTCTGCAAGCGTTTTAATTGTTGCCCCAACCCGATTGCGCCCAAATCATAAACAGGGGGAACTTGCGATTTAACGGGAAATGTCAATTGGAAAACGGAAAATAGTAAAAATGCCGAAACTATTATTTTGAATTTTGAATTTTTCATTGTTTATCTTCTTTAACTGTCAAACTTATTAAATATCCGACCGAAACGGTGACAAGACAACCGACGACGTTAAACCATAAAAACTCGATATTTGTGTAATTGCTGGCAATCCAAACCGAAGCAATTCCAAAAAGTAAGCCGAAAAACGCGCCCCGCGCCCGCGCCCGTTTGACAACGATTGCCAGAACGAAAACACCGAGCAGCGAGCCGTAAAAGAATGAGCCGAATTTATTGACGACCTCGATCAACGAACCGAGATTTGTTGCGTAAATCGCCACGATACAGGCGAATATTCCCCAAGCAAAAGTGGCGATTCTGCCGAATTTTACGTAATCGGCATCCGTTCCGTTTTTCTTAAAATGCCGCCGATAGAAATCTAAAGTCGTTGCGGTGGCAAGCGCATTGAGTTCGGAAGAAATGCTCGACATCGCGGCGGCAAAAATTGCGGCGATGATTAAACCGATAATTCCCATCGGCATTTGAGCAAGCACAAACGTCGGGAAAACGTAATTGACATCGGTGAACGACTTGTTTTTATTTGTCGTTTTGACAAATTCCGTCGCTTCCTTTCTTGTATCGTTAAAATTTTGGTTTGCCTTCAGATAATCTTCTTTGGCTTTAGCAAGTTGAATTTCGTCGGATTGTTTTTTGGCTCTGACAAATTCGACTGCCGCCTCGCTTCGCGTCGTGTGAATTTGTTTATATTTTTCTTCGAGTTGACTGTATTGAACGGAGTTTGCCTTAATCGCTTTGTTAGCTTCGACCTCGTTGAAAATCATCGGCGGAGCTTGAAATTGATAAAAGATAAAAACGAAAATACCGATCAATAAAATAAAAAACTGCATCGGAATTTTCAAAAACGCCGACATTAAAAGCGAAGTTCTGCCCTGGCTGACCGATTTTGCCGTCAAAAATCTCTGCACCTGACTCTGATCACAGCCGAAATATGCCAGAAATAAAAAGAGCGCGGCAATCGTTCCCGACCAGATCGTATATTTTTCGGTCAGATCAAAACTCGTTTCGATGGTCGTTAATTTCCCGCTCGCTCCGGCGAGAAACAAACCGTCTGAAAGTGAAACATCAGCCGGAAAATTAGATAAAATAATAAACAGACACACGCCGAGTCCGATTATTATCAAAACCATCTGTTTAACGTCCGTCCAGGTTACTGCCTGAACGCCGCCGAACATCGTGTAAACGGTCGTCGTCAAACCGATCACGAAGATCGTAATAATCTCGCTCCAACCCAAAATAATCGAAAGAATAACGGCAGGCGCGGCAATAATTACGCCGACCCCCAAGCCTCTCGAAAGCAGAAAGAAAAAGCTCGTTAATGAACGGGTTTTCGCGTCAAAGCGTTTTTCGAGATATTCATACGCCGTAAAAACATTGGCGCGGTAGAAAAACGGCACGACCGTAACGCACAGAATAACCATCGCCAGCGGCAATCCGTAGTAGAATTGCAAAAAGCGCATTCCGTCCGAATAAGCCTGTCCGGTTGTGCCGACCAGAGTTATCGCCGACATCTGCGTTGCCATCACCGAAAGCCCGACCGCCCACCACGGCAAACTTCGATTGGCAAGAAAAAAACCTTCGATATTCTCGCTTCCCTTTGTCCGCTTGATACCGTCCCAGATGACATATACTAAATATGCCGCAACAATTATCCAATCTAATAAATACATTTTTTATTTAGTTTGAAAAATAGTATGAAAAATAGCCTAAAGCCGCAATTACCACAATTGTCGTAATGATGACGGCAAAATAAACGCGATACCACCACGCATCCGGATATTCTTCGATCTTCTCTTGTTGATCGGTGTCTTCAATCTTCATAACGATTTATATTCTTTGGTATTCGGCACTTGCCGAATACCAAAGAAATTTTCACAACTCTTAGAAAAGAAACTTGAAGCCGAGTTGGAATTGACGGCTGTCAAGCGATGTAACCGGACGTGTCTGAGCCGTCGGGAAGTCTCCCGTCGGATTTCCTTGAGCATCGGTTGTAACCGTAAGATTATTGATCTGAAACACGCTGTTGATATTAAACACATTTAAAAACTCTCCGAAGGCTTCGAGTCTGAATCTTTCGGTAAAAGTAAAAAAGCGTGAATACCGCATATCAACATTAAACTGTTTCGGCGTTGTGCCGGAATTTCGTCCGATGCCAACCGGATTATCCGAACCGATAAAACCATCGAAATTTATATCGGCAACCGAACGGATATTAAAACGCTCACCGCTGTTTGCCGTCGCTATTATTCCGATCTGATTATTGTTCACCAAATACCGGAGAGTTTTATTTTCAAACTCGAATTGCGGACGACCGACAAAACTTGTGACAAACGTGTGTCGCTGATCGGCTAAAGACGGACCGAAATCGCGGCGGCGGTTGGTCGGGTCTTGTGTTACAAGATTTCCGACTTGAGTAGCCACCAGATTTTGCTCCGGCGCATCATCTTCCGCTTTCGATAAAGTGTAGTTGACGCTAAACTGATAGCCCTTTGATAAACGCTTGTTCAATTGCAACGTAAAGGCATTATAAGTGGAATTTCCGACCGATTCCGCCATTAAAATATTGTTAAATCGCGGATCAAGCCGTGTTCCGGCATTAACCGCATTACTGAAAATCGGTCTGCCGTCTGCCAGAGTTCCAACCGGATTGATTCTGTTAATATTTCGATAAAGCGGAATATGTCTGCCGTTTGAACGAATATATCCGGCGGTAATCGAAAGATCTTGGCTCAGAGCTTGTTCAATTTGAAAATTTGTGTGAATTGCATACATATTTTCAAAATCAGGCGAGATGGTTTCGATACTCTGAACCGGCAGAACCGTTCCGGCGGGCAATGAGCCGAGCGTTGACGGAAACGCCGGAGAACCTGCCGTCGCCGGCGCAAAAGTAAAGTTAAATAAACGCGGACTGCCGTTATTAATCAGAGCGCGTTGATAAAAATCAAGATACACCGTATCGTAATAAATCCCGGCACTCGCCCGAATAACGGTCGGAAGTCTTCCTTCACGCAGTCCATACACGATGCCTAAGCGCGGAGCAAAATTGTTTTTGTCAACTTTAAACTTTTGCGAAGCCGAAAAAGGCGAAGCCGGATCTGCCTTAGGAATATTGTATAAATCGTATCTGACACCGAAATTGACTTTTAAATTTCTTGTTGCCTTCCAATCATCCTGGACAAAGAAATTATAAAAAGTTGAGTTATACTCGATACCCGGATCGCCGAAAGCCTCGACATAATTTGTATAACTTCTTACGTTCACACCATTTCTCGCATTTAAATATGCTTGAAGATTCGGAAAAGTATAACGGGCAAATTGATTGACGCGGCGTGTGTCATCAATCCGATTAAAACCGCCGCCGATTTTTACCGCATGACTTTTGCGCGTCCACGTCAAATTGTTCTGTATTTGGTTTGTTGCTTGAAGCGGAGCAATGGTATTGGCATTTTCCGGTGAACCGAAATTAGCAACTCCTGTGATCACAATACTCGGTCCTGTTCCCGAATTTGCATTCGAAATATTTTGTGAATTTCTTTTGGCATATTGGTAACGAAATTCATTCAAAATATCAGGAGTGATAATTGATGCCAGCTGAATTCCGAGCGAATATGACTTATCATCGAAATCAATGCTCCGATCTAATGTATTCAAACCGCCCGCGATATTGTCCGGTGATAAATTCTTGAAATAATTAAATCTTCCGGTTAAACGATTGTCGTCATTTAACTGTGCATCTGTCCGAATAATATAGAAATTAACCTTTTGCCCGGTCGGGATTGCGGTCGGAAAGGCACTTGCCGGAATACCTGCGGCAATCAAAGCGGCTTTGTTTGCTTCCGAAATTGTAATCGTGCGTTGCGGTTCACCCGCCAAATCACGATTCACCCATTCAGTTCCGCCGTAAAAATGCCAGCGGTCTTTGATAATCGGACCACCGATTGCCGCCGTAATATTGTCAACCTTAGTTTCCGGTTTAACCGCTGTCGGAGAAATATTAAACGGACGCGAAGAAAACCCGGTGCGGCGGAAACGATAGCTTGCCGAACCGTGAAAACCGTTGGTTCCCGAAGGAGTTACGGCGTTCATAATAAGTCCGGGCGTATTGCCGAATTCGGCTGAAAATCCGTTGGTAACCAGCTGAACTTCGGAAATAAATGTATCGGAAATCGGCATCAGTCGAATTCCGCCGCGGTCTGCCTGCGTATTGTTATTTCCGTCAAGCTGATAATTTGTCCGGCGCGTGTAGCCGTTAGCGTTAATACGCGGAACACCAAATTCAACATTCGGTCTGCCGGTTACGTTTGCCTGAAGTAATGCGTAATTATACGGATTGCGCGAAACGAGCGGAAGATTTTGGACTTCCTGGGAATTCATTACCCGACCGAGATCAATTTTTGCAGCGTCGGCAATCGGCGCATCTGAACTGACCGTGACGGTTTCTTCCAGTGCGCCGGGTTCTAACGCAACATTGACCGTTGCGGTTTGCCCGGTGCTTAATGTAATTCCTTCGCGCACAAGTCTTTTGAAATTGGCAACTTCGACTGTTACGCGATAAGTTCCGAGCGGCAACAAAGGAATTCGATAGAAACCGTTTCCATCGCTGGTAACGCTTCTTTCCGCTCCTGATTCGATATTTCTCACCGTTATTGGAGCGTTCGGAATCGAACCGCCGTTTGAATCGGTAACAGTTCCTTCGATCTGCCCATTGATTGCCTGGGATTGTGCATTGACAGTATCAAAACTGTATGCAAATAATGCTATAAATACGGAACATAATAAAAATGCCCGTACCTTAGTTGATGTCTGACACATTAACTTTATCTCCTTAAAATTTGAAAAAATTGAAAATCGTGGAAAGTATTGTTAAAAATATATCACAGAAATATAAACTTTCAATTGAAAACGAGGGTAAAAGATGATGACAAACCTTGTGTTTGTAATAAATTAAAGCTGATTTTCAATATAATTCAGAAAAAACGAGGTTATTAAGTTTGTGTAAAGATTTGTAAAGTTTGATTTTTAAGTAAATATGTAAAATTTGTGACTGTTTATAGTGAGTTGCCCAAATATATGAGATTCTTAAAGACCGCCTGCTTCCCGATCGAGTTTTTTTCATATTTTTTGAGCATCTTGACTTTAGATTATTCAGAGAAATCATAAAAGCAGGTTATCATAAGTTTTAAGTCAAAAAAATTGTATAAAGATAAAGAATTGAATAGTTTAGCAAAAACACTTTGATATTCAGAATATCTTTTTAAATATAATCAAATGCTTACATTTGATTACAAATAGATTATTCGATGTCCTCTGTCATCAAGATCAATCGCTTCATAAATCCAATCAATTAGATAAATACCGTACAGATTGATAAATGAATTGACATTTAAAGTGCGTTCCTGCAAGGCTTTATGCGGAACGAGCGCGGTAAATGCGGTTTCAATTTGGCGGTTTATTACTTCGTCTTTTCTAATTTGGGCTCGGTGAAATTTGGTTCTGATATTAGCAATATGATAGATGATCTTGCGGCGGCGGTTTGCCAGACTGTCCGCTAAAGTCGGTTCGATCTGACTTAAATTCCGGTCTAAACGATTCAGTTCGATATTGATCTTTTCTTCAGCTTCGGCAAAAATCCGCGCCGTATCTTTGTTGAGAAATTCTTCAACTATCTTCGGTAAAAGATTTTCGATTCCGCCGAAGAAATCCTTCAATTCCAGGTCATATTTATCGAGTGTTTTGCCGTGTTTCGATTCAACAATCGTAAAACTCTGACGATGAAAAATCGGCGTAACCGGGCGTTCGAGAATCCGATAAACTTCTGCCGATTGTGCAAAATAAGCGATTTCCGCCGCGCCGCCGAAATAACAGACGGTCGGCAGCAGATAATCCTGCACGACCGAACGCAACACAACGCTCGGCGAAAATCGTTCCGGCTCGTTTGCCGCCAGATCGGCGAGTCCTTCGTGCGTGAATTCACGTTCAATATCTTTGGTTTGAAATGTGCCGCTCGCGCTCTTTTTCAGGGCGTGGCGCGTTTTGTCTTTTGCCTGCCAGAAAAGCGGAAAATAATCTTCCGAAACTAAAACCTGAGCGTGATAACCCGCTTCAACAAGTTCTTCGCTTCTTTTCATCAAAGCAGAAACAATTTCGTCAGATTTTTTTATCGCTTCGACATAGATCGGCGTCGCTAGTTTTTTCAGCCGGACATCGAGCGGACACAGCACGATTAGACCGAATTTTCCCAGAAATTTCGTTAAAAGCCGCGCAAAAGCATCCCCGTAATCAATGCCTGAAACCCAGGTATTTTCAAGTAAGTTGCGGAGTTCATCGGTAAATTCGGTATGCGGTAATCGCTCAAAAAGTTCGTCAAGCGACGATTTTATCGAATCATCGAGCTTGACATACCCGACCGGCAGATTTTCGTAACATCTTTTCGGTTCGTTTTTTATTTCCGCTAAATTTCCTTTTGAATCAATAAATTCGATCTTTGAAACTTCTTCAAAATCGTGATCTTCGGTAGCGATCCAAAAAACAGGAACAGCCTTAAACCCGCGTCCGCGTAAACATTCGGTCATTTTTACGGCGGAAAGTGCCTTATAAATCGTGTAGAGCGGACCGGAAAAAAGTCCGGCTTGCTGTCCCGAAACAACCGCTACGCAATCATCATTACGAAGCAGTTGAATATTTTCGAGAGTTTTGTCGCTCGCTCCGTTACTTATATTGGCTTCTTCCAAAACGTCGCAGAGCATCTGCCGGTCTGCCTTATAATTTGCCAAAATTTCGGGAATTCTTTGCGAAATTTGAGTGTGTGATTCAACGGCAAGCGGATAATATTTCTGTAATTCAAGCGGTTTGTTTTGATAATCAATAAATAATTTAGATTGATTGGGAACTTCGGAAAACGGCAAACTTTCTGTTTGTAAAATCACATTTCCGGACGGACAAGGACAAATTATTTCTTGTTTCACTTATTTACTCCTAGAGTTCAGATTATAGAATTGTAAGATAAAAAGTTACAAATAGAAAATAAAAAAAACTAAATGCCTTAATCAAAAGTTAAGGTAGTCGTATTTCAACAAAGAGCGGGGGCTTCAGCCCAATGGCATTAAGTTAAGCGAAAATCGGAAAACAGACTGTTAGTCTGTTTTCCACACAGCAACACTAAAATGATTGATAAATAAAGACTCCTTAATGGTCAAGGAATGAACAGACTGACAGTCTGTTCTACTTTTGGTGCTTGACTTAATGCCATTGGGCTCTGCCCCCCGCTCTTTTTCCCGACAAACTTTGTCTGTAACTTTTTATTGGGGCAATACAAAAAAAAACGGCGCATTAAAACGCCGTTTTTAGTTAGAGTTCGGGAAACTGTTTATTTCATTGATAATCAGCTCAAAAAAACGGATCTTTATGAAATAAAATTTTTGATTAATTACCCGAAGCTGTAATTCTCGGTCGGGTGTCGGGTGATTCAACCGCCACGATCGGAGTATTCTGTCGTTCGATAATATAAACGCCCGAAGAATGTGTTCCGGCAAAGATTCGGTTTGAATTGATCGGATCAAACGCCAGCGACCAAACACGATGACTCGGTAAATTTAAGCCTTTTGAATCAATCCTTCTCCAATTCCATCCGGCATCGTTTGAAAAATAAACTCCGCCGTCCGATTGCAGCGAACTTGCCGCATAAACCTCATCGGTATTTTTCGGATTGATTAAAATGCTCGCATAATTTCCGAGCGGAAGATTACCGCCGCGCCGCGTCCAGGTGCTGCCGCCATCACGGCTTAAATACAGTGTCTGCGTTGTTCCGACATAAATTTTCTTCGGGTCTTGCGGATCAATTTTAATCGAACTAACCGGAATTTTATCAGGAATTCCACGCATTTTTTGCCAGGTTGCACCATTATCACGGGAAACGACCACGCCGGAAATTGATGTTCCCGCCCAGATCGTTTGAGGCTCTTGCGGATTGGTCGTAATGACGAAAATATTGTTGCTGATCCCGACTCCGAGGTCTAGTTTTTCCCAACCTTTTGAAACGTCATAACTTCTGTATAAACCGTTATCGGTTCCGGCGAGAAATCCGTTTTTGCCGTCCTGCGTATAGGATAAAACTTTAACTTTTTCGCTTATTGCCGGAACCAGCACCGGAACTTCCGGAATCGGGGTCGGTTTCGGTTTTACGCCTTTTCGGAGCGGTGCCTTTTTAACAGGTTTCGGAGCAACGATCTGCGTCCACGAATTTCCGCGATCAATCGAACGGAAAATACCGGAATTAGCTCCCAGATAAAGAAGATTCGGATTTACGCGGTCTTGGATAATCGAAAATGGAGAAACGCGGGTGACATCCAGATTCTTGGCTTGCGTCCAGGTTTTTCCGGCATCCGGGCTGATAAAAACGAATCCGCCGCCGGTTGCCGTGTTATGCGTCGTCGCATACAGTCTGTTCGAACTGGCAATATCGGTTGTTACCGAATAAGTAAAACGGCTTGAAAAGTTATCGTTTGTTTGCGCGAAATTTTTTCCGCCGTCATTTGAAACCATTATGCCGTAATTATTTGTTCCGATAAAAACCTTATTCGGTTCGTCCGGATGAACGGCGATTGAATTGATTTCGAGATTTCTCTGGGTCGTCATTGACCAGGTTTTTCCGCCGTTTGATGACATCCAAAAACCTTCGGTAGTTCCGGCATAAATCGTTCCGGGCAATGTCGGATGCTGAACAATATCGCGTGTCCGGCGCGATTGCGACGGAATGCCCTGAATTTTACTCCATTTTTCCCCGTTGTTCCGTGATTCGTAAATTCCGCTGCAAGCCGAAGCAATTATGTGATTCGGATCTTGCGAATTAACCGTGATCGCAAAAACATCGGAATCATCAATCATTCCGTCTTTGATCAAACGCCAGCTTTTGCCGCTGTCGGTTGATTTATACGCCCGCCACCAGGTTCCGGCAAAAATCGTTCCGTCATCGCGCGGATCTATCGCCATCGAACCGACATTTACCGGCATTGTCGGGGAATTAATCTTTTTCCAGTTATCGCCGTAATCTTCCGATTTCCAAACACCGTTAATCGTTCCGACCATTAAAATATTCGGGCTTTTTACGGACTGCGTCATCGAATGGATTGATTCTTTCTTCAAATCTTTTGATTCCTTCCAGGTTTTTCCGCCGTCAGAAGTTTTATAAAACCCGCCGGCTTCTTTGTGGCGATGACCTGAAGCGTAAATAATATTCGAATTTTGTGAATCAACAAATAATTGATCGAGAATTAATTGCGGACGGTCAAGATTTACTAATAAGCTCCAGGATTTGCCACCGTCAGCCGAAGTATGAATTTGCCCGTCGAGCGTGCTGACATACATCCGTTTATTGTTTTTCGGATCAATGGCAACTACCCGCACATCACCGCCGCTCGGTCCGACAACCGACCAGTCATCGAATTTTATTGCTTCGCTGTTTCCTCCGGCAAAAGCCGCAGTAACACTTAATAAAACAAGAAGTGCAAGCGGAAAAATTATTCTCAAATTAATTCTATTATTTTCCTTCATAATTTTTATTTCTCTTTGTTGTTTGGGATTGAAACTTCTGGATTTCTTATTGAATAAACCATAAATCAAACAATATGATGACGCATCAACAAGGTTTGTTTGCTCACTATAATTCGATCGCTTATTTATTTTGTATAAACAATGACGGAGAGAACTTTCTAGTTTCTTTATAAAAACAGTCTTATCTTACAAAAATTTTGTATATTAATCAAAACTTATAAAGCGTTAAATTAAGCAAAAGCGGGTAAGTGTTCAATAAAGAACACTTACCCGCTTCAGAAAAGTTCATATCCGATTTAGATATGAAGAATTATTTACCTGTAACAAATTACGGATTCGGAGGCGTAGCACCGGCAGGAACTATCCAAAGTTTACTTTGGATACCTTCACCGGTATTGCCGCCATTAACAAATACGATGCGATCAGCAGGTGCATTACGGAAAGTAATGTGATTTCTCATCAATCTTTCACGAGTTGCAACCTCTCTCGGAGGACCGTAGTTGATAATGTAACCCTGTGCATTCGGATTGTTCTGCAAAGTTACAAAGAAGTTATCAAGTCTTCCGCGAACTTCATCGTTGGGAAGTTTTGGAAACTCATCAACTAAGAAAATTGTTACATCAGGCTCAGCAATCGGTGCCGTTTCAGAATCCGTAGCCTGACAATCGCAATCCGGATCATCCGAATTTATTTCAACTTTCGCGGTTATATTATCACCAGCCATATCTTCGGTTGTAGCAACCGTAATCTGCGATGTGTTTTGACCACTGATAATTTCACCTTGGCTGACCGTCCAATTATAAGTTGTATTGCCGCTTCCAGGTGTTAAATTTGCCGTAAAGGTCATGCTTTGTCCCGGTGCTGTTACTCCGACAGGACCTGAAACATCCAATCCGGTCGGGCAAACGCAAACTGTTTCACAATCGCAGGCTGCAACGGTAATAGTTCTGGTTTGGGTTGTTCCGCAAACTCCGCAACCATCATCAACGCCGGCTGTAATCGTATATGTTCCGGGGCTGACACCGCTCAAATCCCAACTGACATTTGCGCCTTGTCCGGTAACCTGACCGCCTGAAACGGTATAGTTATAAACAAGAGTCGCTCCTTCCGGATCAACTGCCGTCGTAGCGACAGTAACAGCCATCGAATCAGGACAGGTTTCGCCTTCTTTCGGACGCTGTCCGGGTCCGCAGGGCGTTTTAACTGTTGTTTCGCTTAGCTTAACATCGGTTACATTGGCAAATTCATCTTTTGTTACGCCATCGGTTCTCTTATTACGCCGTCCGGCTGTAATTTGGAATCCGAATCCGTGCGGATCGGAAGATGCAAGGAATCCCGGAGGTCTTCCGGTAAAGGTGTTTTGGAAACCCGGTGTGCCGCTTCCGGCTACGCTAACCGTTCCTGAAAATGAAGCACTGTCAAAAAAGCCCTCGTCCTGTGCATTTGCGTGGTAACGATACCAACCGCCGATACTAAACCAGCGAGTCGGATATACACGTGCGCCCGCCAGACCTTCAATCGGGCTGTTTTCAAAGGCGTTCGGTGTGCGTCCGCCAACGTATTGGGTTGAACGAAATTCTAAAATCGGTTGGAAAAATTTATTAACCGGAAAATCAACTCCGATACCTGCAATAACTTCGTCGGGACGATCCAATAAAGTCACATCACCGCTCTTAATACTGCCATTGTAGATATAACCGAAATTAGCTGAAATATTTAACCATTTGCGAAGTCTGGCATCGGCAAAACCGACTAAACCGAAATCTCCGCGATTTCCGCCCGGACTTGCGCCGCGCTGCAATTGATTAAATCCGCTGAAACTATCAGCCGAATCGGCATAAAAACGATAGAACGGAATGATTCCGATGCCGACCGGATTGCTCGGACCGGTAAATCTCCATTTGCCGCCAACAGTAAAGGTACTGAAAGCAGATTCGCCATATGTGCGATTAAGCATCGGCGCGTCCGGTAAATAACTCGGTTGCAGTGTAAATACCGATGGGGCAGTTCCTGCAGGAGCACCTGTCGGACCAACCAGATTTACTGTTTGCAGAACAATGCCCGGCAGAATACTTCCATAAACCGAACCGATGCCCGGAAAGTTTGCCGCCGTGTTTCCATTACCGCCGTTTGACGGACCTAAGAGTGCAAAACCGCCCGGAAAACCGAAGATCGTTCCGGCATTAACCGGAGCTACAACTCCGAAAGTTCCGGCGTTGCCGCCCCCAAATGGAAATTGCACAAACGGTTGGGTTCCGGTCGGACGGTAAACCGCCGCTCCCGGATACTGACTTGTTCCGGGACCTCGCGGTGCCAAAACGATTGCCGGACCGCTGGTAAAAACATTTCCAATTCGCAATCGTGAATTCGGAAGGTAAAAACCGGAAAGATTCCTCGGCGTATTTACCTTGATTCCGCGGTAAGCATCCGTATTGAAAAACAATTCAACATAATCGCTTAAACCGATCTGGAAGCTAACCGGAACTTCAACAATGTCAACATTTCCGGGATCACGGTCATAATTACTGTATGCCGCACTAAAAGTGAACTCACCTTTTCTCAAGGTTGTTCCGTCATAAATTGTAAAAAGACCTGTCGGACCGCCCGGGGGACCTCCCGTACCTACTGTAGATGTATGGTTCCTTGGGTCATCACTTGATCTTAAAGTTTGAGCTGACGCTGTAACAATCAGTGCCAACATTAGAAGCGTAGTTATAAACGCTTTTTTCGCGAGTTTCATCACATTCCTCCGCCGAAAATATTTAATAAAAAATTTAAATTTCAATTGTAGATTAGTTAAGATATGAATAACAATACCACACTATTTTAACTAATCTACTCAATTATTGCATACACTTAAAAACTTTCAAGTTACAAAACCCGAAAATTTAATCGCTCAACAAATAAAATTTTAGTCATCTGTTGTAAATTTTATAAGCAAGTACCGCTGAAAAGTCAAAAAAACTTTTATTTACTTATTTACAACTCCGTAAAACCTTACTGTATATTTCTTGGAAAATCAAGTGTTTTTAACACATTACCCTAATTTTTTCTTACGCATAAATGCCGCGCATCCTCGTATCATACGCCACGCGGTCAATTGCCAACATATACGCGGCGGTGCGCGTATCAACTTTATGCAGCTCCGCAAGTTGACACAGTTCGTTAAAACTTGCCACCATTTTTTCCTCTAATCTCTGGTTTACGATGTCTTCACGCCAGAAATATCCCATTCTATCCTGAACCCATTCAAAGTATGAAACCGTCACGCCGCCGGCGTTTGCCAAAATGTCCGGAATCACGAAAACCCCATTTTCAAACAGAATCTGATCGGCAATCGGTGTCGTCGGACCATTTGCGCCTTCCGCTAAGATTTTGCATTTGATTTTATGAGCATTTGCCGACGAAATTTGGTTTTCGGTCGCGCACGGAGCCAGCACATCGCATTCGAGTTCGAGCAGCTCGTCATTCCCGACGTGATCGGCTTCCGTGTAGCCTTCTAAAGATTTTGTCTGATTCAAGTATTCTAAAACTTCCGGAATATTCAAACCCTTTGAATTAAAGATACCGCCTTGTATATCCGAGATTGCGACGACCTTATAACCTCGTTCGTACATCAGATTCGCACCGATTCCGCCGACGTTTCCCGAACCTTGAACCACCACGGATGTTTGTTCCGGTGTCAGATTAAAGCGTTTGATCGCTTCATTAACCGTCACTAAAACGCCTCTTCCGGTCGCTTCGCGTCTGCCGAGCGAACCGCCGAGAGCGACCGGTTTTCCGGTGACAACCGCCGTTACGGTGTGGCGGGCGTGCATTGAATAGGTGTCCATAATCCAGGCCATCGTTTGCTCGTTGGTGTTCATATCGGGCGCGGGTACGTCGCGGTCGGGACCGATAAAATCAATCAATTCCGATGTGTAACGCCGCGTCATACGCTCCAATTCACCAAGCGACATCTGACTGGGATCGCAAACGATTCCGCCTTTTCCGCCGCCGAACGGTACATTGACGACCGCGCATTTCCAGGTCATCCACGCCGAAAGTGCCTTCACTTCATCGAGAGTTACATCCGGCGCATAGCGGATTCCGCCTTTTGCCGGACCGCGTGCGAAATTGTGCTGAACGCGATAACCTTCAAAAACTTCGATATGCCCGGTATCCATTTTGACCGGAATATAAACTTTGATTTCCCGGCTCGGAACGCGCATGACCGCGTATAAATCGGGTTCTAAGCCCAAGAGTTGAGCGGCGCGGTCAAAGCGTTCGCTCATCGCTTCGAACGGATTTTTTTCATCATTTCCTTTGAAACGCCGCATTTCATCAGCCATCGGATTTGCCATTTTAATTAAATATTCTCCAGTATTTATGCCAATCAAGAGTAAAATTAAATGTAATAAAAAAGGTATTTCTTGGCGAACTTTGCGTAAAACGCGCGCGTTCTTTGCGGTTAAAGAAAAAAAATTTTACCGCAAAGAACGCTGGAGTCAGGCGCAAAGTTCGCAAAGGTTTTATCATTTTCTACCCTTGATTCGCATTATTTATATAATTTAAGTGTTAATAAGTGAAAAGTAAAAAGTTTTTTTTACTTTTATAACTTTATTAAAGTAAAGAAGTTGCCGACCAATAAAAACCGGTTTGAGTCAGCAAAATTTTACTTTTCATTTCTCATTTTTTACTTTCTAAAACTTCATTCATCGCGCCGCTGCGGTAGCCGTGTAAATCCAGCGTTACGTAGCGGAAACCGATTTGGCGGAAACTTTCCGCCAGTTTGTTTGTAATATCGAGGTGTAGGGCGCGCTCCATTTCATCCGGCGCGATCTCCAGCCGCGCCAGTTCGTCGTGAACGCGAACCCGAAACTCTCTAAAACCTAATTCCCGCAGCATCTGTTCGCCTTTTTCAACTTTTGAAAGTCTTTCAATCGTGACCGGAACGCCGTAAGCGATTCGCGAAGAAAGACACGGACTCGCCGGCTGATCCCAGGTCGGAAGCCCGTGTTTTAAGCTCAACTGCCTGATTTCTTCTTTTGTCAGACCGGCTTCGATCAGAGGACTTTTTACCCCTTTTTCGCTGGCTGCCATTCTGCCCGGACGGTAATCGCCGACATCATCGGCATTTGAGCCGTCAACGACAAATTCGATTCCTTTATTTTTTGCGAGTAAAGAAAGTTTTTCGTAAAGTTCGGTTTTGCAGTGATAACAGCGGTTGGTCGGATTCGATTGATAATCGGGATTTTCCATCTCATCCGTGTTGATCGTTTCAATATTAAAGCGGAAATCTTCGGCGATCTGTTGCGCGTCTTCGCGCTGCTTAATGGAAACGCTCGGCGAAATTCCGGTAACGCAGAGCGCGTTTTTGCCGAGTTCCTCAGTGGCGATCAAAGCCAGAAAAGAACTGTCAACACCGCCCGAAAAAGCAACCAACACCGATTTCATTTCACGCATCATAGCACGTAAATTCAGTTCCTTTTCCGAACTGTTGAATTGTTTGATTTGTTTATTAATTGTCCGGGAATTTGTCATTTATATAAAACGGCGCGCGAAAAACTTTATAAAATAAGTGACTCGGTCGGAGTATCAGCTTAATTTGCAAATCTTATCTTAGTGGTGCATATTTACGCAACTGTTTCAATTAAATAATTTTGTGTAAATGCAAGTTTTTTATTGCTTATTTACTAAAAAAAGTTCAATAATTTACTGTCAAATCGTAAAAAAATTTCGCACTTTGTATTTCAGTTTATGAATTCTCTTTTTCTTTATGTTAAAGCAGGGCGTTTTTCAGCGGATTATTTTCAAATTCGCCTGAAAAAATTCGTTGTTTCAATTTCTGTCGTTCTTCTTTCATTATTGGTATGTTCCGCGAGTTTTGCCCAGGAAGACGGCGACGATCAAGATGATCCGGTCAAAATTTTTAATGAAGGGCAGGAAGCCCACGAAAAAGGCGATTTTGAAGCGGCTTTGAAATTATACGAAAAAGCTCTGGAGATCGTCCCCGAATTTCCCGAAGCCGAATATCAGCGCGGAAATGCACTTCTTTCGCTGGGCAAAACGGACGAAGCCGAAAAAGCCTTCCGAAGCGCAATAAATTTACGCGAAAACTGGACTTTGCCGATGACGAGTCTCGGCGTTCTGCTTGTTCAAAATAATAAATTTGAAGAAGCCGATCAAATTTTGACCAAAACCATTCAATTGAGCGGCATAAATTTTCTGGCTTATTCGGCTCTGACCGATCTGCGAATCAGAACCAAAGCCGCGCCTGAAGTCCTTAAACAACTTTTGACAAAAGTTCAATACTTAACGAGCAAAGCCAATCCGACGGCTTCGATCTGGGCATCACGTGCCGCGCTCGAACGCGCCCTCGGCGATAAAAAATCGGCGATCAGCAGTTTAAGCCGGGCAATCTCGATTGATCCGTTTGATAAATTAGCATTAACGGAACGCGCCGAACTTTCGCTCAGTGAAGGCGATTATAAAAGCGCACTCGAAGACGCGGGCAAGCTCAAACAAATGTCGCCGGATTCGGTAAATGTCAATTTTTTGCTGGCAAGAGTTTATGCGAGCCGGGGCGATTTGGAAGAATCGGTCAAAGTTTTGGACAAGATCCAAAATCCGACCGCTGAAATCTTGACATTTCGTGATAAAATAAAAGCAAGCAGTTCACAAAACGCCGGAGAATTGGAAAAGCGGCTTGAAACGGACGGAAAAAACGCGGCAATTTTAGGACGTTTATGCAATCTTTTGAGAGCGGAAAACCCGCAAAAGTCTTTGGAGTATTGCCGCCGAGCTTCTGAAGCCGAGCCTGATAACTTAAATCACGCCATCGGCTACGGCGCGGCTTTAGTGACGGCAAAACAATATGTCAATGCGATCAATCTTCTCAAAAGAATTATTGAAATAACCCCTGATAATTTTACGGCGCATACGAATCTGGCGACTGCTCTTTTTCAAGCGGGGCGTTTCGCGGAAGCGAAATCCGAATTTACCTGGATTACGAAAAAACAGCCGGATTTAGCAATCGCCTATTATTTTCTGGCAATTACGCACGATAATCTTGAGGAATATCTCGATGCGGCTGCCAATTATCAGCAGTTTTTGCGAATTGCCGATCAAGCGAAGAACAACCTCGAAATAGAAAAAGTAAATTTGCGGCTTCCGGGCGTGCAGAGACTTATTAAACAAGGTAAGGGAAAGAAAAATGAATAAATTAAAAATTAAAAATATCGTAAATTTGAACCAACGCAACTCGAGATTTGAAATGATTTCTTTAGAACGGCTCAAACCTTTACATATTTGTCTTTTAATTATAATTTTTACAGCCTTTTCCGCCATTGAAGGGTTCGCTCAACCGGAAATGCCGAAAGATGCCGAACCGCCGCCGCTTAAAGTCATTTCAAAGGAAGAAAGAGAACAATTAAGCAAGGAAACAAAAATTAAAAATCGCACCATACTTTCATTGGAACTGATGGATTTTCGACTGCAAAGAGCCGAAGAATTCAATTCTAAAAATCTCCACAAGGAAATGTTTAATGAACTCGGCAAGTTTCACGCTTTGATTGATAATGCCCTGTGGTTTTTGAAAAGCAACAATACGGGAAAAGGCGCGGTTTTGCAAAATTTCAAGCGTTTGGAAATGGGTTTGCGCACCTTTCTTCCGAGACTCGAGCTAATCCGGCGTGAATTGCCTGTGAATTTTGAATACTACGTCAGATCGCTGATCTTAAATGTCCGGGATGCCCGAAGCAAAGCGGTTGATCCGCTTTTTGGCAACACCGTTCTTCCTGACACCACCCAGGGAAATTAGGCGGAACGGCTAAAGTAAAAAGTAAAAAGTTAAGAATTATCCGAAAATAATGAACTACACTAAATCTTTATTATTTGTGCTGACTGCTCTTTTTTGTTTGACTCTCATCTTTCCGCAACCGTCAAACGCGCAAAGACGCGATTATCTGACCGACGAAGAAATCGAACTCGTCAGAGATGCCAACGAAATTGACAAACGCATCGGGGTTTTGGTCAAGGCAATTGACCGCCGTTTGATGGTTATAAACAATGACCCGACTCAAGAAAAACAGTTAAAAAAAGATTCCGAAAAATGGGGCGAACTGCCTTCGGGAACAAAAACCGAATTGCTTTCCGACATTTCAAACATTCTGCAAAAAGCGATTGACGACATAGACGATCTAGCCGCCCGCAAAAGCCTAAACGATAAACTTCTGCAAACGACAGTTGAGACCGACACGGATATCGAAGCCAAACGGGTTCTCAAAGCAAATGATCAAAAGTTTCCGGCAGCAGTTCATAATCTAGCCGACGCTTCGCGCAAATACTTGCCGATTCTCGAAACCTTTGGAGCAAATGCAGCCAATGAAAAAGAAAAAGGCGTTATCCTATGGGCAATCGAATCGTGCAATATGATTATCGAAGCCTCGGCGCAGGTTCAAAAACCGGAATCGAAAAAGAAGAAGAATAAAGGAAATTAAAACAGGTGAAAAATGAAAAGTGAGAAGTGAAGTAAATTAAACCATCACTTTTCACTTTTCACTCTTCACTTTCCATTACTTATGAAAACAAAACTTTTTTCCATCGCATTACTATTTGCATTTAATATTTCCATTTTCAGCCAGACAATGCCGAAGGATGCGGACGCAAAACTCTGGGCAAAAGCCTTGAGCATTCATAAAAAGGCGATCATCGTTGACGGGCATAACGACATAACATCGCCGATGTATGATGAAGATTTTACGCTCGATTCGGATTCGCGCGGAAAATATCACCTGGACGGAACGCTTTTTCACTCGGATTTTTCGCGCCTCAAACAAAGCGGAATCACCGGCGAATTTTTCTCGATCTACGTTTCGGCAAAATACGCGAGAGAAGGCGGTTCGATGCGGCGGGCGATGGATTTGATTGACACGGTTTATCGTGAATCGGAAAAATATCCCGATAAAATGACGGTTTGCACGACCGCCGCCGAGATTCGCCGCGCGAAAAATCAGGGAAAACTCTGCGCTCTGATGGGAATCGAAGGCGGACACGCAATTGAAGATTCGATCTTCGCGCTTCGCAATTTTTACCGTTTGGGCGTGCGTTATATGACCTTAACTCATAACAATACCAACAATTGGGCAGACGCTTGCTGCGACACACGCGACGGCAAACCGTACAAACCGCACAACGGTTTGAGCGATTTCGGCAAAGAAGTCGTGCGTGAAATGAATCGTCTGGGAATGCTCGTTGATCTCTCGCACGTTTCCGACGACACGATGCGCGACGTTTTGGAAATCTCGACCGCGCCCGTTATTTATTCGCATACTTCGGCGCGGCAATTTGCCGATCACCCGCGCAATGTCAATGACGAAATCCTGAAACTCACGGCAAAAAACGGCGGAGTCGTGATGATAAATTTCTACACATCATTCCTAGACCAGCGAAGTCTCGACGAAAACCGCGCCCGCGACAAAAAGTTTGAAGCGGAATTAAAGGAAATCAACGATAAATATAAAGACGACCTACGCAAAAAGACGGAAGAAACCTGGAAACTCTACGATGCCAACCCGATCTATCTGCCGTCCTACACAAAAATCGTTGACCACATTGACCACATCAAAAAAACGATCGGCATAGATTACGCGGGAATTGGTTCGGATTACGACGGCGTTTCATATCTGCCCGAAGGAATGAACGGCGCGGAAGATTTAGCTTTGGTAACTTACGAAATGCTAAGGCGCGGCTACACGGAAGAAGAAATCCTAAAAGTTTTAGGCAAAAATTTTATGCGCGTCTTTGAAAAAGCCGAACAAGTCGCAAAAATCAAATCACGAAAAATCAGCGGCGAAGGAAGTTTGATGAAAATTAAAAAATGAAGTATTTTAGTTCTTGTCTTTTCCAAATAAAAATACTCATAACGGAGAAAACTATGACTGAAAATCAAACCAAAGAAATGTTTACTCTATTAACCAAATGCGTTAATGGAATTCAAAAACTCGATGGAGACCTTACTATTGTTAAAGAAGATATTTCTATTCTCAAAGAAGACGTTTCCATTCTTAAAGAAGACGTTTCCGTTCTTAAAGAAGACGTTTCCGTTCTTAAAGAAGACGTTTCCGTTCTTAAAGAAGACGTTTCCATTCTTAAAGAAGACGTTTCCGTTCTTAAAGAAGACGTTTCCATTCTTAAAGAAGACGTTTCTATTCTCAAAGAAGACGTTTCCATTCTTAAAGAAGACGTTTCTGTCCTTAAAGAAGATGTTGCCGGCTTGAAAGAAGGACAAAATAGAATCGAGAAAGAAGTTCGTCTAAATACTGCCGCGATTAATGAAATTGTCAGTGAACAATTCAGATTAAAAATCAGAGTTGATCAATTGGAAAATGCTCCGGTCTAAATTTTAGTGAATGGCAAAGCAAATTTGAAGAAGATCGAATAAATGAAGAAGAAATTTATTTATTTCCCGGCTGTTTTGTTTATCCTGATTGCCGTTTCAATTATTTTATTTCAAATCAGCAAATCCAGAAACTATCAATTTTTTGGTGAAATTTATCCGCGTGTCGAAACAACGGAAAAGGTCGCGGCATTAACCTTAGATGACGGACCGAATGTTGAGCAGACAGGTGAAATACTCGGCATTTTGCGCGAAGAAAATGTGAAAGCGACATTTTTTCTCATTGGAGCGGACATTGAAAAAAACAAGGGCGAAACTGAAAAAATAATTGCCGAAGGACACGAAATCGGAAATCACAGTTTTTCGCATAATCGGATGGTTTTGGTTTCTCACGCCTTCGTCAAAAATGAAATCGAAAAAACCGACGAACTCATCAGAAATTCGGGATATCAGGAAGAAATCCTTTTTCGTCCGCCTTACGGGAAAAAACTCTTTACTTTGCCTTTTTATCTATCACAAAATAACCGCAAATCAATAACGTGGGATGTCGAACCTGAAACATACTCGGAAAAATCAGACGAAATAATCGCTCATACTCTGGAAAACACGAAAAACGGTTCGATAATTCTGCTGCATGTAATGTACAACAGCCGAAAAGAATCAATGAAATCCGTCCGCCCGATTATCCGGGGATTACGCGAAAAAGGTTTTAATTTTGTTACGGTTTCAAAACTTTTGACTTTGAAACTTAAAAACACCGATTGAAGTTTGGAGTCCCGCCTTTAGGCGGCACAACGCCAGCGCAGCGCAGCGAAAAACCGCCTAAAGGCGGGACTCCAAACGCGCAGAAACTGTTCAAGCGAAAGTCTTAAGCAGGTGAGCAAAAGTAATCCGGTTTATTGATTTTAATAATTCAGGCGATTAACCAGTGTAATTTCAGGTACTTAAAAAAGATTTTCACTTTTGCCTTTTGCCTTTTTACTTTTGCCTTACTGCGTAGTAATGCTGATGCTGACTGTTTCTTTTATTTTTTCCCGTTTTTTGCTTTTGTCTTTTTAATCAGCTTCGGTTTTTCTTCAACTTCCGAAGTATGACGTAGAGCGCGGACGGCTTCTTCGACGATGCCGCGAACTTCCGGCGAGAGTTTTTCGATCAAATCCTCATTGCCCGTTTCCAGATAATCAATCGCCCGCAACACCGGAAAAAATCTTTCTTCGAGTTCTTCGCCCTGCAAAATTTTCCGTATATTCGAATAATCAGCCCCTTCCGCCGCCGACAGAATGACTCTAAAAATCCTTGAATTTAAAGATTCGTGTTTAATTTCTTCAAGCGATTCGACGGCTTCCTGAATTAATTCGCTGACTTGGGAAAATTTCTCCAGTTTAATTAAAACCTCTGATTTATTTAGCATTGTCTTTGCACGATTTATCGGAATTTCCCAACTTTGGTGACTTTTTTCCGTATTATCAAATATATCAATCGCTTTGTCATATTCGATGACCGCTTCATTCGATCTGCCGAGACTATCAAGAGCACTGCCTTTGTTCATATAAGCCCTTGCCAAATCGTTGACTAACTCTTTACGCTTCTGTTTGTTGACCAATTCTTCTAACACTTCTATTTCTTTATCTACATCTAAAATTGCTTCGCGGTATTTGCCGAAACTGTAAAAAAAGTAACCTCTCGCCCGTAATACAGATAAATTTTTCGGATCGAGTTCGAGAGCGCGATTGTAATGTTCGAGAACTTTCTGCAATTGTTTGGCGCGGGTTGCAGGTGTCAATTCTTCCAAAATCTTTTGTCCGGCGAGCCACTCGGCATTCGAATCGTGTTCTTTTTTGCTGGAGTCGTAAGCGGCTGAAGCGGCTTTGGCTTTGGTGCATTGTTTTTCAGTGAGATAGCCTTCCGTTTGCAGTTCGTCCAACTTTTCAGATGAAAGACGTTTGAGCAGTTCGGGATTTTTTAATTCTTCTTTGAGAAAACCGCTTTTCAAAACCATTGACTGCGAAACGAAATGCTCGAAATGCGGTTTCGCGCCGGAAAATTCGGGCATCGCTTCCGCCAGATAAAGTTTGTGGCGGAGAATGTCGTTGGCTTTTTCGGTTTCGCCCGCGTCCAGAGCTTTTTGATAAGCGCGTTGTAGCCGCATCTGTTCATCGCGTAATTCCGCGAGTTCATAAAGACCTTTGAGAACGAAGATCAGCCAACGTCTTTTTTGAAAAGCGGTACGCCCGAAACGCATCTGATACCAGATCGCTATCAGCGGTTCGCTCAGAACGTAAAACGAACTGCGCCCCGAAACATTTGCCGCTCTGATATAACCGTCGTTCGCCAGCCGTTTCAACTGTGCGCTCGTCTGATTCGGCGCGAGCCGGACTTGCGCCGAAATCTCCCCGGGCGTTACGCCTTCACGTTTTTCAAAACTCATCCGCGCTATATAATCGAGAATTTTACGCGGCTGGGGCGCGAGCAATTCGATCTTCGATTTTAAATAAGGTGTTATCTCATCGAGCAGTTTTTCGAGAGCTTTTTCCACATCACTAATCTTCGAATTGGTAATCACGTCGAACAACATCAAAACAAGACGTGGATTGCCGTCCGTAAAATACGCCAGCGTGCGGATACGCGGACGATTTTCGCGCAAAATCCGATCAAAATCCGTGATGCCTTCTTCTTCGGCGCGAACTCTTAAAAATTCTTCGATCAGTTCGTCTTTGAACCCTTCGAGATTATATATTTTGAAAAAATTGTAAAGCGGATGTTCGTAGCCGCGCACTTCCTGAAAAAACGTCACGGCACTTCCGATCAGCATTACCGTGTCTTCGTTCATCAAAACTTTTCTGAGCCGCGCCGCGTCCTGTTCGCTGTTGATCTGCTGGAGAATCATATCGAAATTGTCAATCAGCAAAACGGTTCGTTTCCCGTTTTTGCGCCGCCAATCTTTGACCAACGCATATGCAACTTCATACAAATCTTCGTTTTTCGTAAATTGAATTTTAATTTCTGTGATCTTCGCGCTCAAGGTTTCGTCGCCCGTATCGTTCGCCAGATATTCCGCAACCTTTACCCAAAAATCGGAAAGTTCGTAAATGTCATAACTCTCTTCGGGAAATTGGACTGGTTGCCAGGTGTTCGACAATTCGCCGTCTTCGACCGCAAAACGAATCATCAAAAGCAAAGTCGTTTTACCCATACCGCGCGGCGCAACGATTATCAAATGCTGAACGCCCGCACCTTCGGGTTGATTTTCGATGGTCGAAACGATTTCTTCGACGAGTTTGTGCCGTCCGACAAATGTTCGTTTGATTTCTTCTTTCGGAACTAATTCGGGATTGTATAATTTGCTCATTTTTTCTCTACACGGTCATTCCGTAATTTCTCAGCCACCAATCTCTTAAAATTTTAGAACTGAATTCGTAAGACTCGGTTTCGTATTTGTAAGTTACATAAAAATCGTTTTCGAGTTCGGTCATCAAACCGCCGAATCTTTCGAGATCGGCTTTTCTGCCGAGCGCGGTTTTAAATATTTGATAACAGGTCGTCTTTTTCAAATCGCCTTTAAGAGCAATTTCACGCAAAATTCCACGCGCCGCTTTTTCTTCGTCGGGTTCGTAATAAAGCCGCAAACGCCCGTAATAATATTCGAAATACGTTTTGCAATCTACCCCCAAAACTTTATCACGGTAGATTTTTTCAACGGTTTCAATAGTAATTTCTTCGTCGTCCTGAAAATACGTTTTGTACACTTCGGAAAAAAGTATCTGGATAAAATATGGAATCGGTGTGCCAATTGATTCGAGCATTTTCGCTTTGACTTCTTCATCTAAATCTAGCGAATAAGCCGTGCAGAGTTCATCAAGAAAGGTTTTGGCAACTTTTGGCGAAAAAGGTTCGAGTTTTAACTTTTCAAAATCGTTGATGCTGTTAATTTCATCCAGTTGATTTAGAACGTGGTCAATCCCGATTGAACCGGCAATGACAAAACGAATTTTGTTTTGTCATTGCCGGCGAAATTCTTAAACTGCGAAACCATCGAAGTAAAGTTTTCGCCTCATTTCTACGCCCGTTTTTCAACATCGCGTCAAGCATCATCGGAAATTCATCGAGAATAAATATTACCGTTGAGTCCAATTGGGCAATTCTTTGAAAAATTTCCTTTCCTTTTGTTTGCCAATCTTCGCGGATTTCTTCGCGTAGTTTTACCTTCGCAAAATGCAGATCAAGTTCTTCAAAATTCTTTCGGAAAAACCCCCAACTTTTTTTCACAAACCCGATTTTGCCGACTGAATCATCAAAACTTTCGTCTTTTGCCAATTCTTCCAAAAGCTGAACTATCATTTCCGCCGCTTCTGTCACCGATTCGAGGTCAGTATGAACAATTTTGCTGTTAAAACGCGGTTCGTCCATCAGGTTATATAAAACGCTCGTTTTTCCAAAACGGCGCGGTGCAGCGAGTAGAATATTCCCGTGCATAATTTTTTCCCAAACCAAATCAATAAATCTTTCGCGCCCGAAAAAATCTTTTCCTCTGACAGGCGAGCCAACTCTGTTTGTAATTTTTTTCGTCTTTTAACTCTCCATAAGTTTTTACAACAAATGTGTTGCACAACAATTCTGTTGTGCAACAAACTTGTTGTATTTATCAATCAGAAAATTGCATTGATCGGATTATGTGTGAATCTTTATAATAAAAAAGAGCGGTATATAACCGCTCTCAAAATAATTCTATTCCAATTCTTTTACGATAAAACATCTACAAACCCAACATTTCCCGCACATATTTCGGTGCGGGCGAACCGAATGAGAGCATTGCGTCGTGCATTTCCAGCATATTTACTTTGCCTTTGTGTTTGGCTTCGTATGCTTTTCGGATGTCATAAACTTCAATCGAGCCGACGTAATAGGTTGAAAGCTGTGTGGATGAGAGTTGCGCGCGTCGCCATTTGCCGACGGCTTCGCCTTCTTCCTGAAAACCTTCGTTCATCATAAAGTCAACGGCTTCGCGTTCGGTCATCCCGTCGGTGTGGATTTTCTGGTCAATGATCGCGTTGATGATGACGCGGAGTTTCATCTTCAATTGCTGCATCTCGACTTCCTGACCGCCGTAGCCGTTTTCCGCCATCAATTGCTCGGCGTAAACCGCCCAACCTTCGGTAAATGTTCCGCTGCGGAAAAGCGAACGGATCATCGTCGGGGCTTTGAATTTGTTCGAATGCATAATTTGCAGATAATGTCCGGGCATCGCTTCGTGAACGGTCAGATTTTTCAGCATATAATCGTTGTATTCACGATAGAAAGATTCCTTTCGCGCATCAGACCAATCGGCGGGAGTCGGCGAAATGGTGAAAAATGTTTCGTTCTTTTTCTCGAAGGGTCCGGCGGAATCGAAATAGGCGACGGCAGTTCCGCGGGCAAATTCGGGCATTTCGATGACTTTGACGGGTTCGGTCGGAACGGTCATCAGGCGTTTCTCGTTCAGAAAATCGGTCGTTTCCTTCAAATCATCATTCGCCTGGGCGACGATCGTTTGATTATCGGGGCGATCTTCGGCGAGTTTATCGAGAATCGTTTTGATAACCGTTTTCGGGCTGACTCTGACGGTCGAATAATCAATGTCGGGATTGAGCTTTTTATACATCGGAAACGCGATGTCGAACATTTTCTGCTGAGTCGCTTCCAAATCCGTCATTCCGCGCGTCAGGATCTGCTCTTTCGTCAAATCCGATTGCAGAGCGAATTTTAATTTCCGGCGAAATTTTTCATCGCCGAGCCGGAAATCTGCCGTTGACCGCGGCAATAATTCCTTTTCCATCCACGCGCCGAAATCTTCGAGCGCGGCAATCGCATTCGCCTGCGACGGCGCGAGTTCCGCTTTTAATCCGGCTTGGTCAATAAACATCTGCAAATCGCCCTTGATCAGATTGATCGTGCCTTTATTCTGGGCAATCGCCGTTTCGGTGTGTGTGCGCGGCGGATTTTTAAGATTCGCTTTCGCGGCGGCAACGACTGCCGGAACTTGTTCGAGCCGCGCCTTTGCGCTCATCAGACGACTTTCAAGCGGCGCGAAATCTCTGGAAATTAAACTATTTAAAGTGCCGCCGACGTTATAGATAAGCGGATTCCATTCATATTCGCGCAAAACGTCAATCTGAAAAATCGTGTATTCGAGATTATGTTTCATAATCCGGTAATCAACATTATTAACTTTGCTCAAATTTTCGGATTTGATCTTGCCGAGTTCCTTAAGATATTTATCACTAAAAGCGCGGTTTGCCTGAACGCCCCGTAAACTGTAATCATTCAAGCGGTTATCGTATTTATGTTCGCCTAAACGCGTTGCCCATTCGGGATTTCGCTGCATCAATTCGGTGATATATTTATTTGCCAGAGTTTCAAATTTGCGGTCTTCTTTGTTATTTGTTTGAGTCATTGTGATTTGCGTAAACAAAACACAAATTGCGAATAAAGCCGTTATTTTATTAAACATTTTCTTTCTTCCTTGTAAATTGGTTTGATGCTTCAATTATGAAGTTTATTTCGGTTCAAGTCCAATTTATCCGCGAAATTCCGAATCGGTTTGCGAAATTGTAAATCTAAGGTATAAGCTATAAACATCTTTTTCGAGCGACAAATTAAAAAGTAAAAATCTGTGTTTAAACTCAAATGAATGTTAAAAGCCGGACTCAAACTATTCACTTTTAACTATCAACTATTAACTATGTTTCAGTAAATAAAAGTTTATTTTTCTAAGCCTCGGTGGAAAGTTTATAGTTGAAAAGTTTGACTGAATTTTCTTCAAAATTAAGCAATTGAAAACAGATTCTTAAATATAACTAATTTGATTTGCACATAATTCAGATAAAAGGAAAAATGAAAAAATGAAAAAACCGGACAGGAGAGATTTTTTGAAAATTTCCGCCGCAAGCGGAATCGGAATTCTGAGTTTTACGATGGCAAAAGCAAACGATCCGACAAATCGAGCGCAAAATAGTTTCGATGTCGAAGAAAAAACAATTTCCGAACTGCAGGACGCGTTGAAAAGCGGGCAGATTTCCGCCAGGGAATTGGCGCAAAAATACATCGAGCGTATCAAGGAATTTGACGGGAAATTAAACTCCGTTGTCGAAATAAATCCGGACGCTCTGCAAATGGCGGAAAACCTTGATAAAGAGCGTACAAACGGCAAAATCCGCTCGCTGATGCACGGAATTCCGGTTCTCTTAAAAGACAATATAGACACCGCCGATAAAATGAAAACAACCGCCGGAAGTCTGGCTTTGATAGACGCGCCGACTCCGAAAGCGGACGCTTTTGTCGTCGCCCAGCTCAGACGCGCGGGCGCGGTAATTCTCGGAAAAACAAATTTGAGCGAATGGGCAAATTTCCGTTCGGAAAATTCTTCGAGCGGCTGGTCGGCACGCGGCGGACAAACCCGAAATCCGTATATTTTAGATCGAAGTCCGTGCGGCTCCAGTTCCGGTTCGGGCGTTTCGGTCGCGGCGAATTTGATTGCGGTTGCCGTCGGCACGGAAACGGACGGTTCGATTCTGTGTCCGGCTGCGATCAACGGAATTGTCGGAATTAAACCGACTTTGGGTTTGGTTTCGAGAAGCGGAATTATCCCGATCGCCCATTCGCAAGACACCGCCGGACCGATGACGCGCTCCGTTTCGGACGCGGCGATTCTGCTCGGAATAATGATCGGCGCGGATAAAACCGATTCGATCACTTCGCAAGCGGCGAAAGCGGAAAAGGATTACACGCGCTTTTTGCAGAAAGACGGTTTGAAGGCAGCGAGAATCGGCGTGGCGCGGCAATATTTCGGTCGAAATGCCAGGCTCGACGAAATTCTGGAAGCGAATCTGAAAGTTTTAAAGGAAAACGGTGCGGAACTCATTGATGTAAATTTCCCGACGTTGCGAGAATTCGGCGATGCCGAATTTGAAGTTCTGCTCTATGAATTCAAAGCCGATCTAAATAAATATCTCCAAAACCGCGGCGGAAAATATAAAACTTTAAAGGATTTGATCGAATTTAACGAGCAGAATAAAGACAGGGAAATGCCCTATTTCGGTCAGGAAATTTTTATCAAAGCCGAGGCGAAAGCCGATCTCGAAGACCGCGCTTATCGCCTTGCGCTTCTGCAAAGCAAGGTTTTAACGCAGGATAAAGGCATTGACGCGGTAATGAATAAAGACAAGCTGGACGCGATTATCGCGCCTTCAAACTCGCAATCGTGGATGATTGATCTGATCAACGGCGATTGCGGCAGCGGTTATGTTTCGAGTTCCTCGATTGCGGCGGTTTCCGGCTATCCGAATATTACCGTTCCCATGGGATTTTTAAACGAACTGCCGATCGGTCTGTCATTTTTCGGTCGCGCTTTTTCTGAAGGCGTTTTGATAAAACTTGCATATGCCTTTGAACAGGCGACAAAAGCGCGAAGAAAACCGAAGTTTTTGCAAACATACAAATAGTTTATTCAACTAATTTTGCGAAAATTTATGTTACTCTTTTACTATTATTTTTATAGAAGTTACGCAGTTGAAAAAACGACTTCGGAATAGATGATAGATGAAAGATGATAACTGATAGATTTCTGCGGGTTTTATCTATCATCTTTCATCTATGAGTTATCATCTATTCCGAAGTAAAACTCTTTTATTTTCGATACTTTTATTCCAACTGCGTAACTTCTATTTTAATTACTTTTAAATATTTTTAGTAAATAATATGCTGACAAGATTAAAAGTTTCCGGTTTTAAAAACTTAGCCGATATTGATATTAGATTTGGAGCTTTTACCTGTATTGCAGGTGTAAATGCAGTTGGAAAATCTAATCTCTTTGATGCTGTTAAGTTTCTCAGTGATTTGGCTGATCGTCCATTAATTGACGCTGCGATGTCTGTAAGAGATGCTGAATCTAAAGCCGCTGATATAAGAAGTCTTTTCAGAAAGTTCAAAGACAATAAAACTGATACCACAAAATATTCCGAAGAAATAGAATTTCAAGTTGAAATGATAATTCCTAAAGAGGGATTTGATGATTTTGGGCAACAAGCTAAGGCAACTTCAACTTTTTTACAATACTCCTTAACTTTGGCTTACAGAAAAGATGAGAAGTTTTCATCTTTAGGTGGTTTAGAAATTCTAAATGAACAACTAATAAGAGTTAAGGGACAAAAAGCTACAAATGAACTTATTTTTGCTACTTCAATGGAATGGTATAAATCAGTTAAACAGGGTGCAAAAAACACTCCCTATATTTCTACCGGCGATGATGCTGAAAACCGATATATTTATCTGCATCAAGATCAAGGCAAGCAAGGAGGAGGAAAAGTTCGCAGAAATGCTAAAACTTTGCCCAGGACGGTTTTATCATCAACCAATTCAGCAGAAAGTCCCACGGCTTTATTGGTCAGAAACGAAATGCGTTCTTGGAGGCTTTTACGATTAGAACCTTCTCAACTGCGGCAACCGGATAATTTTATTTCTCCGACGACCTTGGGAGAAGATGGTTCGCATTTAGCGGCAACTTTATATAATCTCGCTCAAAAAGAAACAAAACAAAGTAAAAACGGAAACTCCGGTAATGTAGAAGATTCCAGAATTTACGGAGAGATTGCAACAAAATTATCCGAACTTATAAGCGATGTAAAATCAGTAAAAGTAGATCGTGATGAACAGCGGCAAACATTAACATTACAAGTTGTCGATAAAGAAGATATTCCATATTCAGCTCGCGCTTTATCTGATGGAACACTTCGCTTTTTAGCATTGTCGGTTATCGAACTCGATCCTTCCGGTCAAGGAGTTTTATGTCTTGAAGAACCGGAAAACGGAATGCATCCTGAGAGGATTCCGGCGATAGTTAAACTTTTACAAGATATTGCTGTAGATACGAGTATGCCGGTTGATGAAAACAATCCGCTTCAACAAGTAATCGTTAATACGCATTCGCCGGCAGTATTTGCAGAAGTGCCGGATGAAAGTATTTTGGTTGCGGAAATTACGGAAAACGGAGCAAAATTCAGTTGTTTATCTAAAACTTGGAGAGCCGAACTTGGCGGTACGCCTATCGTTCCAAAAGGAAAAGTTTTATCTTATCTAAATCCGAATGAACGCTACTCATTAGATCAACTAAAAATTCTTGAAAACGACTTTATTGAGCAAAAAATAAAGCGGAGAGTCATTGATCGCTTGGATTTTCAACCACTTCTTCCTAATTTTGAAGACTAGAGATGAAATCATTAAACTTCACCTTTGTAACCGAAGGATCTTCCGATGAAGCATTAATCCCTCATTTACGTTGGTTGCTTCAACAAAACGGTGTTGAAACTCCTATTGAATCTCTACCTGGGCGGATTTGCGTCATTTACCCAAAAGTAATGAAAGTAGAGGTTTGTCAAAAAGATTTCACTAAGTCTTGATCTATTTCCCTGCGATCTGCTTTTTGTTCATCGTGATACAGATAGAGAAACTACTGATGCAAGAAAAGAAGAAATTTTCAAAGCAATTGAGCAAATATCTGAAGAGTTAAAACCAAATCTTTTTGTTTGTGTAATTCCGGTTCGGATGACAGAAGCATGGTTATAATTTGATGAAGCTGCCATTCGACGGGCTTCAGGCAATCCTAACGGTAATACTCCTTTGGAATTGCCTAAAATTCGTGATATTGAAGCAATTGCTGATCCGAAAGGAATATTAAATGAAAAATTAATAATAGCAAGTGGCAGAGTAGGAAGACGACTCAGAAAGTTTAATATCAGTTATAGCGTTACTTTAATAGCAGAATATATTGAAGATTTTACTCCATTGAGGAAGCTACGTGCTTTTCAAGAATTAGAATCCGACATCCAGAATATAATTACCAAAATAAATGAAATAAATTCATCTACTTAAAAACTCCTTCGCCGAGAAAATTTTCCCGCAGATAAGAAATCGTATCTTGCAGAGTTTCCTGAGGGTCGCGGGTCGTGAAATTTAACTCTTCTTTTGCTTTACTCGAATCGAAATACCAGAAATATTCGCCCATTTCGACTTCCGACGCTTCAAACGGCATCGTTTTATTAAAATTTTTGTAGATCGAATCAATAAAATTCGCGCCGAAAACGGCGACCGATTTGGGGATCTTCAAGACGGGAGCAGAAACCCCGGTCAATCTTTCGAGCCGTTTGAAAAATTCCGCAAACGTCCAATTGACCGCGCCGAGCAGGTATCTTTCCTGATGAGTTCCCTTTTCGAGCGCGTTAAAAAAAGCGTCTGCCGCGTCGCGTGCGTCAACAAAGTTCAAACCGCCGGAAGGCGTTGTCGGCAGTTTTTTTGCCATAAAATCCAACACGGGTTTGGTCGAACTCAGACGCTCGTCGCCCGCGCCTAAAAGCAGAGACGGATTCAGGATCACGAGCCGTTCGCCTTTATCCTGAAAAACTCTCAAAGCGGTTTTTTCCTGATAATATTTCGAGGCGTAATAAGCCCATTTCGTCAGAATCTCGACGGGTTGCGGATATGTTTCGTTCGTAATTTCGCCGTCGTCCGTGATTGCCGAAGTGCCGGAAGAAGATGCGAGAATAAAATTTTTAACCTTGTTTGCCTTTGCCGCTTCGCATAAAAGCCGCGTGCCTTCGACGTGAATTTTGTTCATCTGAATCGCGCCGTCGTAAGCAAACGAAACCTTTCCTGCCAGGTGATAAACCGCCTCGCAATTTTTCGTCGCCGCGCCGACATCTTCATGGCGCGTCACCGAACCCGCAAACGCTTCAACGCCCGCATCCGTCATCCATTCGGGAACGGACGATGCCATCACGCGCAGATTTTTCGCGCCTGCGACCAGGAATTTTTGAACGAGATGCGTTCCTAAAAATCCGGTTCCGCCGGTGATCAAGATTTTCTTTTCCGCTTTTTTTACTGCTTTTGTTTTCTTCTCTGTCATTATTTCAAATACGATACATTATAATTTTGAATTTGCACGTCAATCGTAACAATCGTCAAGTTATTTGCCAACGACTGACAAATCAAAATACGATCAAACGGATCGCGGTGCAGAGCGGGCAAATTTGCCAATTCTTTGACCGCATTTTCGTGCAACGAAAGACTTTTAATTTGATGTCGGCGGCGTTACGTTCGGAATAAGAATTTCCGGCGATTGCGGCAAAGGAAGTTTGCCGAGATTGTATTTAATAATCGTTTCCCACAGCGAAGCAATACTCAAAAACACTTCATTTTGCGGCTCACGAATCGCATCGCGGAAAAGTGTCGGCAATCGCGAATCGGCAGTAATATACCAAAGAAAAACGTGCGTATCGAGAAGCAATTTCATCAGTTTTCAAAATCCGCCAATACATTTTCAGGTAAAGGCGCGTCGAAATCTTCGGGAACGACAAACTCATTTTTGCTCAAACCAAACGGACGTAAATTCTTCGCGCTTGATTCTTCATCCAAAATCGTGACGATAACGCTGACCGATTCACGAGTTTGCACGACTTCGGGAACTTCGCCGTTCCATTCCAATCGGTTTCCGTTTAATGTCGCTTTAAAGGTTCGCAGCATTTTATTTTACCTCTTTTCATCAATACCAAAAACTGAAAAAACTGAAAAAATTAAAGATGTAATAATTTTGGCTTTCATAGATTTCACTCCGTGAACATTTCCTGCAATTTTCCCAAAACCTCGACCTGTGTTTGTTCATCAATCTCGCCGAGTTTTTTTCCCAAACGGACTTTATCAATCGAACGAATTTGGTCAAGCACGATAAATCCGTTTTTCCTATCAAACTCACACGCGACACGCGACGGGAAAGATCGTGTTTTTGTCGTCATCGGCGCAATAATTACCGTTTTGACACTTTTGTTCATTTCGTCGGGAGAAACTATCAAACACGGACGGCGTTTTTGAATTTCTACGCCGACGGTCGGATCGAGATTTGTGAGATAAATCTCAAAGCGTTTTACCATTCCCATTCTTCCTCGTCAAACTTGTTGATATTGTCGCTGCCGATCAATTCTTCGTCCGCGCCTTCTTCGGTCAAGGCTTTTCTAAATTGCTCTTCCCAACCCTCTCGCGGTTTTCGGGCGGATTTGATAATAATGCTTTCACCGCAAACTTCGAGTTCGACCTCGCGCGTCAGTTTGCTTTGCTCTAAAAGAATCTTCGGGATTCTGATGCCTTGCGAATTTCCGATTGTAACGATGTTCGTTTTCATAATTACAATGTAATTACGAAAAAAAGTTTTGTCAAGAATTTCAAATTATTTCCAGGTCTTTCTAATCGGATGCGCTTCGGTGTTAAAGACGACTTTCTTAAAATCCAGAGTTTTCGGCGGCGCGAATAATAGATAATAATATTTAAAGGTTTCCGCCAGAACAAAACTCTGCATCGTATCCGCTTTTTCTTTGGTTACAACGCTTTTCAAACTCGCGTAACCGACTTCCGATTTGCAATGCTTGACGAAATCCGCAAAAAGGCTCGCGCCCATTCGCAGGTATTTTTCATCCGCAGTGTATTGATAAAGATAATATGTTGATTCGACAATTTCCGGTCGCAGCGGATAACCCGCGCTGACAACTTCCATCTTTTGATAATCGAATTCTTCGGGTTCGATGCCGTGTTTGTTCCACATCTTCATTGAAGAATCCTGCAAACGCTTGGCTCTTTCAAGATCGCCGGACAAAGCCAAAACTCCCGGAAAGAAAGCGTCCAACGCGCCGTAAGTCGTTTTGGTTCTTTTTCCGGTTGTCATATCGGCGTGTCCGTACCAGAGTTCGCCGCCGCGCACTTCATCGGCGTTGTATTTATTGATTGCCGTGATTGATTCCTGCCACATTTTGCGGCAATCGGCATCGTCAAACAGAATCGCGCATTTCAGCAAGTATTCGTAATAAGAATCAATCTCCGCGCTGATATGACTTCCCTTATTCGTCCATTCGCCGGTTTCGACATTGATGCGCGTTCCGACCAGACCGATTGATGACCGGCGTTTGTAAGTTTCAACCAGAGCGCGTTTGGCTTTTTCGTAAAAAATCGGCTTTTTCGTCAGTTTCGCCAGCGTTCCGAATTCGATCAGAAGCGTTCCCGTTTCCGCCGGATTCGAGATTTCGCCGCGCGTTTTTCCGGTTTTCAAATTAACGTATTTATACGGCAAACCCGTCGGCGAATTAAAGACAGGCAAGAGCCGAGTTCCCAAATCTTCGGCAAGCGCGAGAAGTTTTTTGTCGTTCGTCATCTGATAAGCCGATAAAAGCCCGCCCAAAAGCCGGATCGTGATCTCGAAATTCTGCACGTCAAGATCTTTATCAAATGACAGATTTTCCGTGATATATTTCCGAGTCAGGTTAGCTTCCGTTTTCAAACCCATCAAAATAAGCGTATCGAGCGAATCAACCGGAGTCATCAAAAGCGTCTGCTCATACCAATTATGGTGAGTTTTGCTCAGAGGTTTCAGATCATCATTGCCCCACGCGTATTTTTTATAACCGTTCCAGTCGTGCAAAAATTCGCTTTTCACTTCAGCCGCAAGCTGTTTTTTATCAATTTTTTGCTTGGTTTGAGCAATTGAAGTTGAAACGATTGCTACAAGCAAAACGGCGGAAACAATAAATTTGATTTTTATATTTGTCATTAAATTTCAATATCAAATAGTTTCAAATTCGATAGTGCTAAAAATGTAATGCTGATAAATTTTATATGAATTGCCGATGACGGAATTTGTCAAACAGACTGTCAGTCTGTTTGAACAGGCTAACAGCCTGTTCTACGTTTTATGACATCCATTTTTCACACAAAAATTAGTTGATGACAATTCTTATAAAGCATGACATTTTTAGCACTACCTCAAATTCCTTTGTTAAAGCTAAATCTTCCTTTGCAGTTGCTTGATAACCTTCGAAGAAATCGGGCGCAGAGCAACCCTTCACGACCTGAAATTTTTATTAAGATTTTTGATAACACTTTATCTTTCTTCAAGTTAAAGCATAAAAAGAGAAGTTAAAACTAATAAAAGGTCTGGAATGGTTGCGCTGCGCCCGCTCCTGTTTTTGAATATTCAAGTTTAACTTTGTTTTTTCTACTTTGATTTTAATGAGTAAGTTTATTTCACCTTCTCTACTTGTTTATCAAAATCGGTTCGCCGAATCCTAATTCTTTCAGGCGCGGCAACTGAGTTTTGGCATCACCGACGACCAGAAAGATCATTTTATTCGCATCGAGATATTTGCTCGATAAATCCTTGATCTGCTCGACGGTCATCGCTTTGACGATCTGTTCTCTGCCTTTCGCATAATCATATTTCCAGCCGTATTTGCTGATGTTTTCGAGCATTCCGAGTTTTGCAAAAGCAGTTTCAAAGGCTCGCGCGTTGCTTTTAACCAGAAAACTTTTTGTCGTTGCCAGATCGTTTTCCGAGTACTTTTCCGGATAATTTTCGAGAATTTCTTTAATCAGTTGCGCCGATTCCAGAGTTACGTTCGTTCGCACGCCGCTCGAGATCGTAAATGCGCCGGGCGATTTTGTTCCCGAAAAATTGGAATTGATGCCGTATGTGTAGCCTTTGCCTTCGCGTAATTCCTGCGTTAATTGCGAAGCGAAACCGCCGCCGCCGAGAATATAATTCATCACGACCGCCGGATAAAAATCCTTATCGGTTTGCGCCAGCGCGGGATAACCGAAGCGGATAACGGATTGTTTCGCGTCCGGCACGTCGTAGAAGTAAATCTGCGATTTGGCGGGCGCGGGCGGCGTTTTATATTCGGGAATGGAAACCTTTTTAGCCTTCCATTTTTTATTGATTCCGTTCAGAGGTTTGGTGATCGCCGTTTTACTTAACGCACCGACAACGTGCATTCGGGCAACCGACGGCGACAGATTTTTGCTGTAAAACGCCTTTAAATCGTCAAGCATAATCGCATTAACCGATTCAATCGAGCCTAAAATATTGCGCGACCGAATATTGTCTTTGCCGTAGATCAACTGATTGTAATTATTCTGCGCGACCGAATTCGGATTGGCTTCCTGCTGACGAATCTGGCTGATCGTGCTTTGTTTGACGAGATCGAATTCCTTTACGTCCCAGCGCGGTTCGAGCAAGATTTCTTCAACCAGCGCCAGCGTCGCGTCGTAATTTCGCGCCAGCGTATTGACTCTGATTCTAATATCTTCCGTATCGGCGGAAACATTGATCGTCGCGCCGAGCTGCTGAATCGCTTCTTCGAGTTCCTGCGGCGTTTTCTTCTTCGTGCCCTGCGTCATCATCCGCGCCAACATATTGGCAACGCCGACTTTGTTAATATCTTCCGGCAGAAGTCCGCCGTCCATCACGATTTCAAACTGCACGAGCGGTACTTCCGGGTTTTCAATGCCATAAACGCGCATTCCGTTTGAAACTTTCTGTTCCCAGATCGTCGGGGTTTTAACTTCCGGCGCGTCGCCGTAAGGCGGCTCAACGCTTCGATCAAAACTCGAAGGCGTTTTTTCGTATTTTGCTTCGACATTCGGATCAACCTCATTTTCCGCGCCCGCAACTATTTTTTCTTCAACGACTTCCGCTTTTTTCGAATTTTCCAGAGCCAGATTCGCTTTGCCCTTCGGCACAAAACTGGTCGCCACATAATTTTTGCCTTTGATGTATTTTTCGTAAACGCGCATCACGTCCGCCGGAGTTACGGCAAGAATATTTTGTATATCCTTTTCGACAAATCCCGGATTTCCCGTTAAATAATTGTATTGCGCGAGCTGTGCGCCTTTGCCCAGAACGCTCGACAGCGAATTATAAAACTGCGTTTCCTGTCCGGCTTTGATGCGGGCTAAATCCTTTGCCGAAATTCCCTCTTTTTCAAATTTGGCAAACGCTTCCGTTATGGCTTTTGCCGCTTCGTCCAGATCTTTTTCGGCAAAAGCGCGCACCGCTAATTCAAATTGTCCGGCAATTTCCGACGTGTCGTTTGAAATTCTGACACTCGGTGCGATCTTTTTATCTTCGACCAAAACCTGATAAAACGGGGCTTTTTTGCCCTGCGACAGATACTGCGCCAAAACGGTCAGCGGATAGGAATCAGGGTGAAATTCTTCGACCGCCGCCCAGGCAAGCGTTAATTCGGGAATTCGTGCAAAATTGTCTTCGTGATAAAGTTTGACGGTTTCTTTGACATTTCCGGCGCGTTTTGCCAAAGGCGCAACTTCTTCGCCTTTTTTAATCTCGCTGAAATATTTCTCAACCCATTTTTTCGCTTGCGCCGTGTCGAAATCGCCCGCGACGATCAGCGTTACATTATTCGGCACATACCAGCGGCGGAAAAATTCTTTGACATCGGGAAGCGTTGCGCGGTCAAGGTCTTCGAGCGAACCGATGACCTGCCAGTTATACGGGTGATCCGCCGGATAGAGAGCTTTATCAATGACATACGAAGTGTGTCCATACGGCTGATTATCAACGCCCTGCCGTTTTTCGTTTTTGACGACCTGTTTTTCCTTCGCCAACACGGGATCGGTCACGGTATTGATAAACCACCCCAATTTATCCGCTTCCGCCCAGAGCATTTTCTCCAGCGCATCCTTCGGCACGGTTTGCAGATAATTCGTCCGGTCGCGCGAAGTCGAACCGTTCGCCCCCGAACCGCCGATCCGCGCCGACATTTTATCAAGCCCGCCCTTTCCAAGATTTTCCGATTCTAAAAACAGAAGATGCTCGAAAAGATGTGCAAATCCCGTGCGCCCTTCCTTTTCCCGCGCCGAACCGACGTGCGCCGTCAGATTAACCGCCACGACCGGATCGGAGCGGTCAACGTGAAAGATCACTTCCAAACCGTTCGGCAGAGTGAATTTTTCATATTCCACTTTAAAACTCGGCGTTTGTGCCGCTTTTTGTGCGGAAACGGAAAATGCAGATAACAGAAGACAAAAGACTATAAGATAAATTTTTGCGATTTTCATATGTTTTTACAGGTTTATAAATTAAAAAGTATTGCTGACTCAATGGTTATGATGCAGTTTTTTGTAATTTGTAATTGGTTTTATTACGAATATTCTTTGAGTTTTGGTTTCAAAACTTTCGTAAAAGCCGAATCTTGCGCTTATTTTTCGCGTTTTTCCAGAGGCAAAAGGCGAACTCGTTCTTTTGCTTTATCAAAAACAATCAACGCGCCTTGTTCCAGTTCGTCTTTGTATTTTTGCAGAATGGTAATCACGATGTTCCCGATGCTTTTTGGCAAAATATCTTGTGCGCGGACTTGCATAACGCTCGGACTCGTCGCTTGCGTCAAAGCCAACATCGCGCCGAAATCCAAATCGTGCGTAAATACCGCGTAACCGTTTTCACGCGCATATTTCATAATTTCTTCGTCCGGCGCAGTCGGTTTACCAACGCTCGACCAATGCACGGCTTCAATATCTTCCGCTTCTAAAACCGCCGTCCAATCAGGCGTTAAATTCATATCAATTAAAATTTTCATGCGGCAAGCGGAACTTCGATTTCCTCAACGCGCCACGCTGCATAACGCAGAGATTCGCGCAAATCTTCTTCTTCGAGATACGGATACGCCCGGAGAATTTCTTCAAACGAATGTCCCGATGCAATCAAACCGACAATCGTCCCGACCGTTACACGCATTCCGCGAATGCACGCTTTTCCGCCCATTATTTTTGAATCAAAAGTTATTCTGGTTAGATTTTGCATAATCAATTTTCCTTATTTCGTCTTATAAATAATTCTCCGGTTAATCAATCTCTAAATCAAATGTTAATGGACAATGGTCACTTTTACTCAGCCAGTTTGTATGTGTTCCGACTTCAACATTTTTAATTTTCCATTTTTTCGGAACAAAACAATAGTCAATGTGATATGCCCAAGCGAATCTCCGTTCCACACAACAGTAGATGTTTTGATTTGAGAAGGTCGTGCAATTTCTTGAAATACCGAAATATCAGCGTTAAGCTCATTCAAAATATTACATTTTGTTTGGAACGCTTGCGATGCTTTTTCTTCAGTTTTAATACTGGGCGAAGAATTACAATTCCAAGTTGATATTCTTAATTCTGACATATTTGAGAAACTCCTAAATAATTATTCATCAATAATCGGCTCTTTCTTGCGAGTTTTCCGCTTTTCGGTACGCCATTTTTTTCTGACTGCCGCAACGTCGAATTTATCACGTTTTCCGTCACGCATATTTTCGATTATACAGCAAACGGAGCGCAAACTTTTCGCTTGAATAATTGCTGCTCCAAAAAAAAATTTATATCCGAAAAAAACAAATGATAGTTTTTATCAAAAACTTCCGCCTTTATTGTCAGCGGCTGAGAATCAACCGCTTTCAAGAGAGTTCGGCGGATCGCCAAACACGGTTTTTCGACTTCTTGAATAAATTAAATTAAGGAGCAATAAATATGAAAACCAATAACAAAACCATCCGCGCAATCGCCGGGTTCACATTGATCGAACTTCTTGTGATGATCAGCACGACCAGTGTTTTGATCGGACTTCTGTTGCCGGCAATACAGAAATAACCTGCGGCAATGCTTTTCCACTACCAAAAGAGCCGAAGAATTTGCGTTCTTCGGCTCTTTTTCTGTCCAACTTGAAGAACTTTTAGTAATTGACAGGATTTTCTATTGAATGAATTTGAAACCAAAATTCCATTGATCTGAATCCAAAATGTATTTTTTAACTTGAAAACCTTCGGGAACATCATTAAAGCCGGATAATTTCTTCGCCCGTTCAATAGCTTCGTGCGCTAATTTTTCAGAAGAATAAATTCCGATAACTCGCGGTTCTTCGATGTAATCATCTTCGATATTTTCGTATTGGACAAAATAAACTGTTTTCATATTCAATTCATTATTTCACTAAAAATATTTTCCAAATTACCATCGGTAACTTCCAGCATTTCACCGTGAGGAATCTCCAACTCGTTCAACACATCGGCAAATTTCTGAAAGCCGTTTTCGCTTCGGAGTTCAACCCAGCAAACATTTAAACTTTCAAGTTGTTTTTTATTCATATCCGAAAGTTTATCGGCAACAAAAACTCTGCTTTCTCTGGCAATTACGGCATCTGCGCTTTCGGGATTTCCTTTGCCCATTAATTTAACTTCGCATTTGTAATCATTGCCGTCTTGTATGAAATAAAAATCAATTTCACGCTCGAAAGTAGTTTCGTCAACTTCCGTTTTCGTTCCCTTGAGCGTTACCGCATAATTTTCTTCGGCGACTTGATACAGTTTGCAAAGCGTCAACATCAAAGGTTTTTCAACTTTCTTTCCAGCCATTGACCAAAAGCCGTGATTTTATACCAAAAAGGGTTCTTCAGAATTATCCAATAATCCCTCAAGAGTATCAGCAAAGTCATAAATATTTATAACTTCTCCATCGTAATAACTGTCATCTACAAAACCAACAGCAACCCAACGCCACTGTTCTGTGCCGTTTATTGTGCATTTGGCAGGTTGTAGAAAAACGCCTGTTGCGAAAATCTTGTCTGTTTCGAAAATTGTAATTTGCTTATCCATTGTTTGCTAAAAATTTCTCCTGCATTTGACTGAAATGCTTGACCGATTGAAAAAAATCATCGAGTTCGTCATAGTTCTTAAAAACGAATTCATTTTTAATTTTGGCAAATGGACTTTTGGCAACTTCTCGTTGAAATCTATTTTTATTTTCTTCTTCGGAAATTATAAACATTTTGATTCGCAATTTGTGAACTTGGTAAAGCCGCAAAAGACCTTTTGTAATATCTGTTGTATGTTCGACTTCAAAAGCGTGTGTCGGATAGCCTTCTTCATCAAACCAGATTACATCAACAAATTTTACAGTATTTAAGCTCAACCCCGGAATTGAACCTTCGGGAATTTGTTTTTCCGTGCATAAATCGCCTAAAATCCCAAAAATCGTTTGCTTATTTTTGTCAGGCGCAGGAACATAAGTTCGATAACCCAAATAACTTCCGACCAAAACCAATTTTGCCTGTAAATCATAATGCGTAAGTTTTACGTCGTCTTGAATTTCGATATTGATAATTTTCGAGATTTCTTTCAGTTTGCTCAAATCCTTTTGATGATTCGGGAAAAGAATTTCGGTAACTTTGTTGCAATAAAGTTCGGGAATTTCTTCAACATAAAGACCATCTTCGGTCAAAACGCAATGAAATTGGAAACCGCCTTTTTTTGTCGTCAATAGTTTATCTTTGTTCTGCAAAAATGTGGCAAGCGAACCAACGCATACATCCATTTTCGTTTTATATTTTTTGACGACGACAAACGCGCCTTCCTGATTGTAAGCCGCTAAACTTTGCATAATATTAGCATTTACTCCGTGCCAATCTTCCGCGCCGCCCGAAATCAAATAAAACATTCCGTTCGTGTCTTTGTATAATTTTCTTGAAGGTTTAACTTGTTCGAGCTTGACGTTTTGAATTCTTTCCAATTCATCAATAACAAGTTTCCTATCTTTGTCTATAAATTTCGGAGTCATATTTTAACGCTTCTAAAACATCAGCGTTGACAACAATATTTTTCAAATAATCGTAAGTTTCAGGATGAGGCAAAGCGGATTCTTTTTTCGTTTTTTCGGCAAAAAATTCTTTATAAATCACCGTTCTGACAGTTTCGTTTTCGTGGTCGAGCAAAGGTTTTAGTCTTCTCTCAACTTGAACATCTTTATCAAAACTCAACAATCCGCGAATTGCCTGACAAACAATTTTCGGGTCTTCGTCGGTTAAAATCTCAAACAAAAAAGGCTTATTTCTTTTATTGCGAAGTCTGCCGATTGCCGAAACGATTTCTCTTTTTGTAGATGTATCGGTTTCATTTTTGAAGGCATTCCAAAGTTTTTCAAGATTTCCGACATCGTTAAGTTTTGCAATATTTTTCGCGGATAAAAGCCTGACTTTCGGATTTTCGTGGCTGAGTAAATCAAACAAAAAACCGCCGTCAAAATTTTTTGGTAAATATCCCAAATTTTCTAGAATGAAGGAAAGATTTTTTGCATCTTTATATTTTTCAGTGAGGTGTAGAAATCCTCCATTAGCTTCTTTTTTGAGATTTTCGATATATTCTTTGGTCAACATTTACTTTATTATAAACTCCTAAAAATCCTTTCACAAACTCCTCAATAATTCTCTCACTCACCGATCACCGGTTCTTGCTTACGAGTTTTGCGCCGTTCGGCTTTCCATTTCTTCCGGACGCTTGCCACATCGAATTTATCACGCGTTCCGTCCCTTAAATTCTCGACTTCGTGCTGGACTCTGGCGGCAATAAGGCGGTACGCTTCCGTATTCGGAACGCCTTTTGTCATTTCCTTTAATTCTTCGTAGGCGAGAAATCTGCCGACTTTTGCGCCGATGCGTGCGCCGATGCTGGTTCGCGGCGGAATCGTCATTCCCTTCGGAAACGCTTCGTAAGTTCCCCACAGATAAACGGGCAGAATGCCGATTTTATCATTGAGCGCGAGATAGCCGATGATCGGTTTGAATTCATTGATTTGTCCCGATTCCTGCCGTCCGCCTTCGGGAAAAATCAGCGCGTTGTAGCCTTCGTGCAAAATTTGCGTTACGTGGCGCAGAGATTGGCGCAGACTGCCCGTGCGTTCGATTGGCACGAGCGTCGTAAAATTGTTCATATACGCGCGTTTGTATTTCGTATCGAACCAGTAATCGGCGGCAGCGACTGCGACGGTTTGTTCCGCCGCGTCTTTGCCGAGTGCGCGTTTGACAAGTCCCGTGTCGAGATGCGATGTGTGATTCGGCGCGACGATGAAATTCGTGTGAACCGGAACATTTGCTTCGCCTTCGATCTTTGTTTCGAGGACGTTACCGTAAAGTTTTTCCTGCGCAAAGTCCACAAGCGAATTTCCGACGCGGCGAATGATCGAAGGCACATAGAGTTCGTCGTCTTTTTTGTCTTCGGTGCGCGGTTCGTCAATGATTTTCTTTGATTTATCAACGCGCTGAACTGCCGTGATCAGTTCGCGCACGGTTTCGACTTCATTCAACGTGTCGGGCGAAGGAACACGTCCGCCGGCGTCTTCGACCGCGCCTTGCAGTTCGACGAACATCAAGGAATCAAAGCCTAAATCGGAAAGTTTGTCGCCGAGCGCGACATCCGAAAGCGGACGATTTGCAACGGACGCGACGATTTTGCGAATCCATAAAGCCGTATCATCGCCTTTTGTTTCGACAACTTGTTTCGTTTTATTTTTTGCACGCGCTTCAAGATTCTGCAAAAACTCGACGACTTCTGGACGTTTGACCTTGCGCGTCGCCGTTCGCGGCAATTCGAACGGCGTCAGATGCAAAACCTTGACGCGTTTGAAAAACGGCAATCCGCTCGAAATACCGCGAAAATGTTCTTCGATCTTTTTATTGGTCTGAGCGCGTGAAAGCGCGATATCGTGTTCATAATCCGGCACGACCAATGCGGCAATTTTTTCGCCGCCGTCTTCGTCCGGCAGACCGACGACCGATAATTCCTTGATAAAATCGGACTTTCCGTAAACGTCTTCGATCTCGTCCGGGTAAATATTTTTGCCGTTCGAATCAATAATGACATCCTTCGAGCGTCCGACGATATAGAGATTTCCGTCTTCATCAATGCGTCCCAAATCGCCGGTTTTCAGCCAGCGGTCATCTAAAACTTCAGCGGTCGCTTCTTCATTATTAAAATAACCGAGCATCACATTTTGCCCGCGGGCAAGAACTTCGCCGACTCCGTTGGCATCCGCGTTATCAATTTTGACTTCAACGCCGGGAAGCGGTTTTCCGACGCTTCCGCGCAACAACTTATTACCCGGTCGCGCCACGGTCAGAACGGGCGAAGATTCGGTCAAACCGTAACCTTCGAGAACTGTAAACCCAAGCCCGTGCAGGTCTTTCTGGACTTTTTCGCTCAAGGCAGAGCCGCCCGAAATCAAATAGCGCATCTGTCCGCCCATTCCTTCGTGAATCGGGAAAAAGATGATCGGACCCAGGTTGAACGGCGTATTGTCGCGCACCCAGGCGTTAAATTCGATAACGTTATCCGCCAGATCGGCAAACCAATCGCCGCGCTCGCGCATTCGCGTCTTGATCCGGCGGTGGAGCATTTCCCAGAGCGCGGGAACGCCGACCATTCCCGTCACGTGATTGTTTTCAATCGCACGGGAAAGTTCTTCGCTCGATAATTCGTCCAGATATGTGATCTGCGTTCCGTTTGAAAACGGCGTGAGAAAGCCTGCCGAAAATTCAAATGTGTGGTGCATCGGCAAAACCGACAAAACGCCGTCATTGATGTCCATTTCCAAAACGGATGAGAGCATCGAGATCATATTGACGAAATTTTTATGCGAAAGCATGACGGCTTTCGGAATTCCGGTCGTCCCGGAAGTAAAGATCAAAGACGCGACCGAATTGGACAAAATCTTCGGCGGCAAAAGCGCATTTCTGCGCGCTTCTTCCTGTTCGGACTGTATCTCGAAAACTTCTTCAAACGTCCAGACGTTTATTTCGATTCCGGCATCAAGCAGTTTTTCAGCCAGATCGAGATTTTCGTCCGCCAGTTTTTGCGAAAGCACGATTGCCGAAGCCTCGCCCGTTCGCGCAAAATTGACGATTTCTTCGACCGAACTCGCCGGATCAATCGGAATCGCGGTCGCTCCGGTTTTCAAAATCCCGAAATAAGAAATTCCCCATTCGGGCATATTGTGCGAAAACAAAATGACGCGATTCCCTGATTCAATGCCGTTTTTCGCCAAAAATCCGGCGGCTCGCATCGTTAATTCTTTGACATCTTCAAAAGTATATTGCTCTTTTTTCCCGTTGCGCTCGATTCGCATCGCCACGCGCGTCGGAAATCTTTTGACCGAAGTATCGAATAGATCGAGCAGGTCTTTGTAAGTGTACGACCGTTTTTCGATTTTTTTCAGGTCTTCTTCGAGCTGCGGTAAAACCCATTTCCGCATTCCGGGAAAATGCACATTGAGCCAGTAATCATACCAATCCAATTTTTCGGGATACCACGGCAGTAGATTTTTCTCTTTTTCCTTGACGAGCGACATCAGAGCGCGGACGTTATCCGAGCGGTATTCATAGGCGTTGTCAATCATAAACGGCTTGAACATCGCAAACGCATCAATCGTTTCGCGCGTCGTTTCTTCAAAATTTTCGACCGATTTCTTCAAATCCGAAACGATATTCGAAAGCCGTCCGCCCGCCCACGTCGGCGCCGCTTTGTCCAGTAAATTATTCGCGCCTTTCGCAATTTTATTGAGCATCGGCGCGGAAAAACGGTCGTAGTTTTTCTGCGAAACGGGCGCGGTTTCGATAATTGCCGCGACATTATTGATAAGTTTGTTGCCCGTTTCCTTTTCTTTGTAATATTCGCGTTTGTAAAGCCCGACGAGTCCGACCATTCGCTTCATATCGTTAGGGTTCGCGTCTCCGGACGAAGCCTGAAAGACGAGCGGCGGATTTTCGTCAACGAGTGCGTTCATCGCCGCCGCCAAAATCGCACCCGCGACCATATCAACCGGAATAATGTCCAAAACCAGTTTTTCATTAACGGGAATGATCGGCTGTCCGCGCAAGGCGATAAGGAGCAGCGGCGCAGTCGTCGTAAAACCTTCGTTCCAACCTGCAAAAGGGTATTGATTTGCCGATTCGACGACCGACGGACGCACGAGAATTTTTACAATATCTTCCTGTTTCGCAATAATTTGCTCGGCGAGCGATTTCGAATAAGTATAAATATTCGTCCAACCCCAATACTCCGCACGTTCCGCGCCGAGTTCGGTCGTCCGTTCACGAATCCACATTTTGCGCTCGCGGAAGATCGCTGATTTGAGTTCCGATTCGTCGTCCGGGTCGCGTCCTTCTTCCTCAAAACGGCAACGCGCCTGTTCACGGAATTTAGCGATTTGCATCGCATCATCGGATTCCTGACGCGCTTGTTCGCTCAAACGCGCACAATCTTCGATTTCTTTATTCACGTCAAAAATCGTGCCGATAAGTTCATTTTTTCGCGGAAAATAACCGACGACCGGCTCGTTTTCCCAGATCGCGCCCGAGCGTTTGCCGGCGACAAAACAGGTCGAAACGTGAACAAGCGTCGGACGTTTCATCATTCTTGCAAGCTGCAAAACATTATTCGTGCCGACGACATTTGTTCTCAAGGCGGATTCGAGCGGCGGATTAAACGTCACATTTCCCGCGCCGTTGATAATCACGTCGCACGTCCGCAAAATCTTTTTCGCGCTCTTTTCGTCCATCCCCAAGAATTCATTCCCGACATCGCCGTTCACCGGAACGACCTTCTCACGGATAAAATCCTCAAACCCGTCGCCGTATTTCTCGCGCAGCGGATCAAAGGTCGGCGAAGTAATAATCGTCGTCCAGAAACGAATCTCCGATTCCCGCGCATCGCGCGCCCGAACCGTCGTATAAACCTTCCCGATGTCGGGAAAATTATTCAATAACATCGAAAGCGTAACCTTACCGACAAACCCCGTGCCGCCGATAAAGAAAATCTTCTTTCCCTTAAATATGTCTGTTGGTGATAATTTCATATCAAATTATTAAAACGGTATTTCATCTGAACCATCAAATCTGCCAACGTAAACTAAATTTCCATCTAGCATTATTTCAAGTTCGTAAATTAGAATTTCCTCAGTAAATTCAAGAATTATTTTTTTATTGGCTGTAAAATTTGGCTTCTCAATAACTTTTTCTCTTAAACTTTTGCGTTTTGCCATCAGCAAAAAAGGCGATGAGTCAATTGTGTCAGGTGAAAAATCAATTACTGCATTTTTAGCTGTTAAATCTACTGTTTGAACAAATGTCCATTTTCTGAAAAAAAAGTTTGCTTTTGTATCAATTAAAATTTTAGAAGACCATTTGTTGAGAACTGATGTTGGTAAAAGATTCAGCAAACTTTCTCTTTCAGCAGGTGAACGACAAACTATAAATTTTAATGCAGTTAGGTCTAGTTCTCTGGAAACTACAACTTCTGCATTTTTATGAAAAGTTATATTGTTATCATTATGCGGACTATCATGATAAATTTTCTTGAAATCCAATAACGCTAATTCACTTGCCGTTGAGCGTAGTCCTTTTATCCCTAATGTCGCTAAATTTCCTTCAGAAAATAAAGAGTCACTTCTTGTCAAAATTGCTTTTGAATCAAATAGAAAAAAAATTGGAACGGGACAATGTGATTCTTCCCATTTTTTTTCTAATGATCTAACACCTTCATTTCTATATTGTGTAGGGTTTCTAGGTCGAAAATATAATCTAACATAATCTTTGATACTTGACTCCGTACTAGAAATGATTGGGCGACTAGCAATATCAACAAGCATACGATTAGTTTTTTCTAATTCCGTTCTGCAATACAATTTTTCACTTTTAAGGATTTCAACGGCATTACGTATATCTGTATGATGAAATAAATACTTAGCCCAATGTGATCGCAAAGATCCTAGCCAACTTTCATCAGCTAGATTGTCAAGAAAAGCTACTATTTCTTCAGAATCTGGTTTCATAAAACTATTTCCTAAATTTTACATAGGAAAAAGTGTTGGTTGTTCAGACCTAAGTGGAGCAATATATTGAAGCCCTGAATATGTTTTCTTAGCTATAGTTTTTTGAAAGTCCCCAGTTTCT
>JBBRVS010000007.1:0-56124 GCA_038246645.1 Pyrinomonadales bacterium | reverse complement strand
TTTACTTTCGCGTTTTTCATTAAGCCGTCAATATCGGTTGTAACCTGAGCTTGAATAAGTACCGTCTGAAATACTGCGATGAGTAAAAGCGCAAAAATTCGCTTAAGTTTTATGTTCATAATTTCGACCTATTATTTCTTTAATATATCAGAATTGCGAAATATAAATAAGAAAGGCATAAGCAAAAATTGCTTATGCCTTTCCATTGAAAAAACTCGACTTATTCGATTATTCCGCACCTAAAACCTGTGCAACGGTTTCTTTTTTCAAACCTTTGCCGTTTTTATTATTGTAATCGTTTAATGAAATCTGTTTGTCGCGCCACGCGTCGAGATGTCCGACCTGGTGAACGCATTGGATCGTGCAGGTCGGGGCGCACCATTTTTCGGTGATATATTCGCGTTCCATATCGGAATGCGTGTATTCGTGGATCGAGATTCCGGGCGTTCCGCGCTGCTGCGAACACCAACTGACGATTCCCGCTTCGTCAATATATAAATATCTCGCTCCGGCGCGGCATTTCCAGTTGTATTCCTTGCCTTCGACGAGATCGTCCTGAAACCAGTTCCAACGCGCATACGAGCTTGTGCCCTTTGATTTGATCTCCTTATAAACGCGCTTTTCGTGTTCGGTCAAACCTTTGTTGAGTCCCATTTCGTCGTGAATCACGCCGACGGTCGAAGAAAAACCGAGTTCGATGGCGCGGTTGGCAATGATTAAGGCTTCCTCAGGATTTGCCACGCCGCCGCCGACAACCGAATTGATATTGACTTTGAATTTGGCAAATTCCGCCAGGTTTTGCAGTTTTTTGTCCAAAACCTTCAGACTCTTTTTGGAAACATCATCGGGCGTGACGTTATCAATCGAAATTTGCAGATAATCGAGTCCGGCTTCGTTTAATTTTTTGACCTTTTCGGGCTGGAAATAATAACCGTTTGAAATAAGTCCGGCGATCATTCCGTGATGACGGATACGGGCGATAATTTCGTAAATTTCCGGGTGCATCATCGGTTCGCCGCCCGAGATCGTCACGACCGAAGTTCTGAATTCGGCGAGTTTATCAATGCGTTTGAGCATTTCCGCAATCGGCACCGGATCGCTCGTTTTATCGTATTCGTTGCAATACGTGCAGGCGAGATTGCATCGCCGCATCGGGACGATATGAACCAGAACCGGATGTTTGGTCGAAGCAAAAGCGCGAACCGTGTGCCGGACTCCGCGTATAAAACGACTGAAACTGCTTGCCTTCGGCATTAAAATGAAAATCTCCTCGGAAAATTAACTTCAAACCTGAAATTATAGTTTTTAACGCAAATCTTTTCAAACACAAAATAAACGAACCGCCGTCCGTCCCGGCGGCTGCCCAAGAGTGCGTCCCGCACTCAAACCGTGTGAGCGGTAAGAACAGCGTTACGTTTTTATTTCAAACATTAAATAAAAGGCTCTGACTTTTCAAATATCAGAGCCTTCGCGTTTGAAATTGGTCTGTAAAAAATCAGCCTTTGATAATCTTTGTATCTTTCGGCAAAATAAGCTCGAAAATGCTGTTTTTAATTTTGACGTTTTTCTGCATTCCCGAAAGCAGAATCGTCGTCGTGTCTTTATTTTTTTCGGTAGCTTTTATCTGAATCGGCATTCCGTTGCCGTCAACCCACAGGCTGGCGGTCGTAAAAGCGGAAGCGTTTTTCGGTGTCAATTGCAGATGCCACGTCGGGATCGTGCCACTGACTTTTTCTTCGCCGAGTAATTTGATCGTATAGTTTGCCTTTAATTCATCCTTCGACATATTCATAAACGCAAACAAATTATTGGCTTTGCCGCTTCCCTTTGCTTCGGAAGCCTTGCCGAAAATTGCCTGTTTCAGACGTTTTCTATAAATAACATATTCTTTATTAACGACGGTAAGCGTTTCTTCATTCGGTTTTGTCCAATCAATACGGATCAGCGCATCGCGTTCTTTGACAGGCAGATAGGTTGCGGTTCCTGACTGAGTTTCCGATTCATCGAGCTGCGGGTTGTATTTAACCATTTTGACACTCGTTTTCAGCGATGTCAGAGCTTTGCGATGCTTCTCCATCCGCTTTAAAGCTTCGTTTAACTGTGCTCCGACTTGCGCATTTGTTTCGAGAGCGGCAAACGCACTAAAAAATAACATTACGGCAAATGCCGCCAAACCTATTTTTGTAAATGATTTCATAAAATTTAATAACTCCTCTGATAAAGGTTTTGTTTTCTTTTTTTTTGGGAAGATTATATAGAAAAAACCTGATTTGTAAAGTTTTTACGGCAGAATCTCGATCTCGTAATAAATTTCGCCGTTTTCCTTTTTCTTTTCGTGCCAATTCAAGATTTCGGCATTCGGATTTCCGCTGAATTCCTTAACTCTTTTTGTCATTACGTTTTTATCCGCCGAAAAGTCTTCGGCTTTGACGATCAGACGCGCCGTTTGGGTTGCCAGTTTTTCGCGTTTTTCAAACCAGACTTTCGGCGTTAGAAAGATAAAAGCGATGATCAAAAGACAAAAAATATCATATTGCCACGTTCCGCGCAAATAATCCCATAAAATAAAATTCTTCAGCGACATAGATATTTCAGAATCAAGAATAGAAAACTATAGAAAAAAAAGACTATCTAAACAAAGATGTATTGCCGGTAAAACAGACTGTCAGTCTGTTTTTTGCCCGTCTGCAAAATTAGAAACCTTATTGCCAACGGGCGGAACAGGCTAACAGCCTGTTCTACTCTTGATTCACATTTATAGTTAAATAGTTATTCGTCAATTGTCAATAGATTCAGGGCAAAAACAAATATTATTCTTCAACGACAACGCCGTCGCGCATATTGATGATGCGGTTGCAATGCCCGGCGGCTTCGGGGTTATGTGTAATCATTATAATAGTTTGCCCGAGCCGCGCGTTCAGTTCGCGGAACATTTCGAGGACGATCTGCGAATTTTCCGAATCGAGATTCCCCGTCGGTTCGTCCGCCAAAATAATCGCCGGATCATTGATGATCGCCCGCGCCAGCGCGACTCGCTGCTGTTCGCCGCCGGAGAGTTCGAGCGGTTTATGATTCATTTTGTCTTCGATCTTCAAAAGGCTTAAAACCTCGCGCCGTTTCTTAGAGCTGCCGCCGTTTCCCGAATGAATTCTTTCGGCGAGCTTCAAATTCCCATCCGCCGAAAGCGTCGGGAACAGATTAAACCTCTGAAAGACAAAACCGATCTTTCGCCGGCGAATATCGGTTCGCTGCGCGTCCGTAACTTTTGACAGATCTTCGTCGGCAATAATAATTTTCCCGCTCGTCGGCGAAAGAAGTCCGCCCAAAAGATGGAGAAGCGTTGATTTGCCGCAGCCCGAAGGTCCCATAATCGCAACGAATTCGCCCTCTTTAATATCGAGCGAAACGCCGCGCAAAGCCGGAACTTCGACCTTGCCGATCTTATATACTTTTGTTAAATCTTCGGTTCGTAAAATTGTTTTCATTTAGCTAACAGTAAAAGCGTTAAATATTAACAGCCAAAAAACCAATTAACATTTAACGATTTACAATTTACAAAAATTATTGAATACGCACTTCCGTCGCCGGTTTTGTTTCGCCGGGTTTTTGTCCGGTCATTTCCTGCACTTTTTTATCCAGGTCAAGTACCGGTAAATTCCAGATGTTTTCCAGAATAAACGCCTCTTGCGGATAAGTTTTTCCGATGGAAACATCCTGCGGCGATTGATATGTCAGCCGCATTTTATATTTTTCCTGCGGGCGCGTCACGACTATTTGCAAAGGCAAATTTTTATAATCCTCCGTTTGAGTTAAATTGCCTTCCTGTCCATAGACAATATCCGATTCGATTTCACCTTTCGCGTCAAAAATCTGCTGCCGCGCCAGTCTGACCTTGCCGACCCGGTCAAACCAGAAACGGCGCGCTATGACCGAAGAACCGTCGGGATTTTTACGAAATTCGTCGAGCAGATAATAGCCGCGCAATTGCCAGCGGACGATCTTTTTGTTTTTCTCGTCCAACCCGATCTCTTCCTGCATAATCGTACTTTGGACATACAAAAAATTTGCCGGATCAACCGGGCGCATCAGCATCGCATCGGTAAAATGCTGCGGACGCAGGTTTGAAAAAGCATTGACATTTTGCTTTAATTCCTTGGCGTTTCCGTTATTTTCTATCTGCTCGATCGCTTCTTTCTGCAAAATTGAATAATCCGCATCATTCGAGCCGATTATAAAATTTTTATATTTTCCGCTGCCGCCATCTTCTAAAATCGCCACGCGAAATTTCTCGCCGTTTGAAGTCATCTGCACGACATCTTTATTTATAAACGGAACCTGAACCTTCATTTGAATATTCGCCGGACGCTGAACGACAACCAAGCCGGCGGCGGTTTTATATTTTTCCGCAATGCCGAGTTCAGCGTAGGAATTATCTTCAAACTTCAGATCCATTTTGGCATACATCGAATTGACTTTGGCAAAATGATTGACCTGACCGATTAATTCTTCCTGCGTGGCATTTTCAGTCTTTAACAGCGTGGCGCTTTGATATTTATCACTCGGTCTAAATACACTGCAGCCGCTTAAAGCCGGAACGATTAAAATAGCAAATAAAAATATCTTTAAAAGGGGTTTATGATAAAACATACGGTGCTTTTGATGACTTAAAAGATTTGGCTGTTGTCTTGAAAATACTTCCGGCAAAAGCCTTTATAAATAAATGTTTATAAACAAACACGACTTATCGAACTGAACATATTATCACGAAAAAAAATGTTTATCTAATAGCAAAAGACGCGGAAACGAAAGCCTTTTGCTCTCGCGTCCCGCGTATTTGCCATCTTTATATATACTTATTTAAGCCTAAAATGTTCCCGTCGAACGCGTTAAATAATCCTGCATCGTAAAGGCGAACATAATCGCCATCCAGAAAAATCCGGCAATCACCGTCAGCCAGATCAGCCGCGAACTCCATAAAACGTGCATAAAAAATAAAATAACAAAAGTCATTTTAGTAAATGCGATCAGCAAGGCGACCAGTGTATTGGCACCGGGGAAAAGGATTCCGTCCAAATCCTGAAGGGCGACTACATAAGTTAAGATCGTGCCGACCACTAAAATCCCGAAAATGCCGAAATAGCCCGGCAAGCCGATATGCTCTTCGTGTTCGTCGTGTTCGTGTTCTTCCGTGTGTTCTTCTGAAAGATAATTAGCCATTTTTTATTTCTACCTCAATGTAAAAAGTGTCTGCCGAGCAAATACAGCAGCGGGAAAAGGAAAATCCAGACAATATCAACAAAGTGCCAGTAAAGTCCCGAAATTTCGACCGGCGCAAAATATGCGGCGGTAAATGTGCCGAGCCACGCCTTCCATAAAAGCCACGCCATTAAACCCAGACCGATAATCATATGCAGGGCGTGCAAGCCGGTCATCACAAAATAAATCCAGTAGAAAATCTGAACTTTATCGCGGAATTTATTTTTATCAATATCGTTTTTAACGTTGCCGTTGACAAAATAACCGACTTTTTCAGCATCGGTCAAATAACCTTTCTTGCGGGCTTGCACAACCAGAGCTTCGCCGTAATTCCATTGAAAATCTCCGGTCGGATTGACATATTTATGTTCTTGCGTAGTTTCCGCCGCCGCTGAAGCCTTTGTTTCAAACGGCAAAATAAACGAAGTTTCTGCCGGTTTGGCTTCGCCTTCTTTAACTTTTTTGTTAGCTCCCGCAACCGGAATTAATCCGTGATCCCATTTATCGTAATATTCGATAGCTTTTACGCCCAGAAAAACCGTTCCGAAAAACATCGTCGCAAGTATTAAATAAACCTGCATCATTCTTTTGCCTTTTTGCGCGTAATAAACGGCGAGAGCCATTGTTAAACTGCTGACAATCAGAACGAGCGTATTAAGTCCGCCCCAGAATGCGTTAAGGTGATTACTGGCTTCGGCAAATGCCATCGGGTAGCGCGAGCGGAAAACGAGATAAACCGTAAAAAGTCCGCCGAAGAACATAATCTCCTGAACGAGAAATGCCCACATCCCGATTGTTACGGAATCCATCTGCTGCTTCATATCATCGAATTGATGCTGAAGTCCGGGCGGATGATAATGATCGTCGTGTGTGTCTGCTGCGTGATTCGCCATCTTTTTATTCAAATCCCAAATTTAGATTTTTGGTAACTGATTAGATCGAATTTTTAGAAAAGTGTGAAAAAGTGGAAAAGTTTATTTGGCACTGATTTACAAACCTTTTCCGGTAAATTATTTTTATTATTTCAGGAAAATATATGCCGGAACTATCAAAAACTTTTTCACCTTTTCACTTTTAAACTTTTTCACCAATAATCAAAGACCTCATCATTTACAATTTTTTTTTGTTAATCAACTGCACGAATTAAAATGTCCGGGCAGCAAGCTCCTTTCTCTTCGCTTCTTCAATGTCCAAGCCGTTTTCTTCACTGAAATCGTAGGCTTCCCACGTAACAATCGGCGGTTTCTCGAAGTTTTCGGTCGGCGGCGGCGAAGACGTGCGCCATTCTAATCCGGGGTGCATCCACGGATTCGCTTCGGCTTTTTTACCGAAAAAGAACGAATACGTCAGATAAATGACCGGCAAAGTCAGACCGATCCCCAAAATCGAAGCTCCGGCGGTCGAGAAAATATTCAAGACCTGCAGCTCTTCCGGGTAAGAAGCGTATCTACGCGGCATTCCCATATATCCCAAAATAAATTGCGGGAAAAATGTCAGGTTAAACCCGACAAAAACGAGCATCGCCGAGATTTTGCCCCAGAATTCCGAATACATTTTTCCGGTCATCTTCGACCACCAGTAATGAATTCCGCCCAAATAAGCCAAAACCTGTCCGCCGACCATAACATAGTGGAAATGCGCGACGATGAAATATGTATCCGTCAAATGAACCGTTAAACCGATCGAACCCAAAAACAATCCGGTCAAACCGCCGATCAGGAACAAACCGATGAAAAATAAACCGTAAAGCATCGGCGTATCGTAGGAAATCGAACCCTGATAGAGCGTCGCCGCCCAGTTAAATACTTTGATTGCCGACGGAATAGCGACAACCATCGTCAGGAACGAGAAAACCAGACCCGCATAAATTGATTGCCCCGAAACGAACATATGATGTCCCCAGACGAGAAAACCGAAAACGGCAATCGCAATCGAAGAAAACGCGATAAATTCGTAGCCGAAGATCTTTTTGCGCGAGAAATTGGAGATCAATTCCGAAATAACGCCCATGCCGGGCAGAATCATAATATAAACCGCCGGGTGCGAATAGAACCAGAAAAGATGCTGGAACAGGATCGGATCGCCGCCGATTGCCGGATCGAAAATCCCGACTCCGACCAGACGTTCCAGGGCGAGTAATAAAACCGTGATCGCTATCACGGGCGTTCCTAAGATCATCACGAGCGAAGTCGCATAATGCGCCCAGACAAAGAGCGGCAATCTGAACCAGGTCATTCCCGGTGCACGCATCGTGTGAATCGTGACAATAAAATTAAGTCCGGTCAGAATTGACGAAAATCCGTTGATGAAAACTCCGAGTCCGACAATCATCACAAAACTGTTGGAGAACGTCGTCGAATACGGCGTGTAGAAAGTCCAGCCCGTATCAACACCGCCCTGGAGCAATCCGACCAGAATCAACGCTCCGGCAATCCAGTAAATATACAAACTGAGCAGATTGATTCGCGGAAACGCCAGATCTTTTGCGCCGATCATAATCGGAATCAGGAAGTTTCCGAGCATCGCCGGAATTGACGGAATCAGAAACAGAAAGATCATTATCACGCCGTGCTGCGTGAACACCTTGTTATATGTGCCTGATTCAAGCAGATCGCTCGCCGGAGTCAGCAGTTCGATCCGAATTGCCGCCGCATATAAACCGCCTAACATAAAAAAGGCGGAAATGCTCAAGAGATACATAATCGCAATGCGCTTATGATCTTTTGTCAAAAGCCATGAACTTAGAGTAAAGCCGTTGGTTAAATAATTAACCGGCGGCTCTTCTTTAATATTATTATTCAGTGCATCTACGTTTTGCATAAAAACTTAATTACCACCTTTTTGTTGGTTTGTCGGTTCACTCGTATTTGCCGGCGCATTCGGATTGCTTGCCGGCGGTTTCGGTGATGTCGTTGTCGCCGGAGTCGAAGCGGTATTTGCCGGCGGAGTTGTCATCGTCGAACCGCCCGGCGTTGTCATCGTTCCCGTAACTCCGCTTAAAGATTTAATATAAGCGACGAGTTGAACGAGCTGTTCTTCCGTAACCTGTCCTTTAAAGGTCGGCATAATCGGCTGATAGCCTTCGACAATCTGACCGCCCGGATTCAAAATCGAATTGCGGATATATTCGTCATTCGCAACTACGGTGTCCCCGTTTGTCAATTTTACTTCTTTGCCGTAAATTCCTTCGAGAACCGCCCCGCGCTGATTTTGTCCGCCCTGATGACAGGAAGCGCACCCGAGTTTGTTTTGAAACAAATCCCTGCCGGCTTCGACCGGAGTTTGTCCCGAAACATTTCCCGACAGCCAATTATCAAAATCGCGCTGTTCCATAACATAAACCCATCCGCCCATTCCCGAATGGTTCAAACCGCAGTATTCCGCGCAGAAAAGACGGTATTTGCCCGGTTTGGTCGGTCGAAACCAGAGCGTCGTATAGCGTCCCGGCACAACGTCCATTTTCGTCCGGAATGCCGGAACGAAAAAATCGTGCAGAACGTCTTCGGTCGTCATCGTCAATTTAATGTTGCGACCGACCGGAACGTGCAGTTCGTTGATTTCTCTCTGCCCGGTCGTGTGCTGAATCTTCCACATCCATTGTTTTCCGACGACATAAATCTCCATCGCCTCATCCGGCGGACGATACTGATTGTAATAAACATACGCGCCGCCCAGGAAAATCGTCATCGAGATGACAAACGGAATGATTGACCAAATGGTTTCGAGCGCAATCGAGCCGTGAATTTCTTTAGGGGTGGCAAAAGGTTCTTTTTCGCGGTATTTAATGACAAAGAATAAAACCGCCGCCACAATGCCGATTGTGAAAAACGCACTGATGGCAACTAGATAAAAATATAAATAATCTACCTGCCAGGCAAAACTGGAGGCTTGCTCGGGAAATAATGGAATCCACGAATTCTGTTGCATAATCATCATTTTTGTTAAATGTTAATCGTTGATCGTTGATCGTTAATCGTTTACGTTGTCATAGATTTTCGAGACAAATTATTTTCAATTAACCGGTTTACAATCAGTCGTTAACCACCTTCTTTCTTTTACCGTACCGCCAAAAACCGAACAGCATTCCGGCGATGCCGAGCAGAGTTGCAATCGCTGCCAGACGCATCACGTTTAAAATCATCAAACCGTATTTTCCGGTCGCCGGATCATAGTGAAAACAATAGAGATAAAGCTGTTCGACCGGATTTCCGATTCTGCCTTCCGCCGATTCCATCAAACCGAATTTCAAATCCTTCGGCGAATAATCAATGCCGTAAAAATATCTCGAAAGTTTGCCTTCCGGCGTTGTCACGATCACACCGCCCGCGTGGGCAAACTGGTTTGTTTGTTCATCGAAAACGTAATTAAAACCGACCCCATTGGTTACTTTGTCAATCTCGCTCTGCGTTCCGGTCAGAAAATGAAAGCCGTTTTCCGCGCCGGCGCGTCCGTAACGCCTTAAATATCCTTCTTTTTTGTTCTTTGCCAAATCCGGCTTGTCGTTTTCACGCGCATCAAAACTGATCGCCACGACATCGAAATCCGTTCCCGCATCAAAGGAAATACCTTTGAGCGAACCGGTCAAACCGTTCAAAACCTCGTTGCAGAGCATCGGACATTCAAAATAAACGAGCGCTAAAATAACGGGTTTTTTATTATTAAAATAACTGCCCAGTTTTACCGTTTCGCCCGTTTCGTTCTTAAATTCGGCATCGAGCGGCAATTGCTCGTTCAATTTTTGTTCGATGCCGACCGCTTTCAAAGCCGTCGGCATTCCGTTGCTCACGCCCGTCTGATTCGGATCGTAGGTTTTCGGTGAATAAAGCGGAGAATTATAATGCTCCGTTTTTTGTGCCGAAAGATTTACCTGCATTGTCAAAATGCAAACTGTTAGTAAAAGTGTCAGTTTCAAAACTGCTGAAATGTCTGAACTTTTTTTCATTTAATTACCTCAAAAAACGAAATTTCAATAAGTTGAAATTTTAAACAAAACCTTTTATCTCACTCTTAGAGTAGAAGTTCGCCCGGCGCTGGCATCGGAAACTCTCATCCGTGATTTTTCGAATTCATTTTGTCCGCCCTCACTTTTTTGCGCGGCGGATTGCTCCAATAATTTCTTTTTGGCTTCGGCAATCGGCAAAGTAATGACCATTCCGGTTCGTGCATCCTTTTGACCTTCCGCCAGAAGTTTGTTCCATTGTTTTTCGAGCTCCCGGTATTCCGCCTGCGGAGCTTGAAGTTCAAGATTTATGCGACCGTTCGGACCGTCAACCCCGAATCCCGGCGCCGCTTGCAGACGCGGTTCGGGCGGCACAGCCTCTTCTTTGCTCAATTGCATCGGATTGTTTGAACTTTTATTTTCAACGGCATCTTGCTCCATCACATTTTGCAAAAGCCACATTAAACCGAAAGTTACAACAATCAACAAAAACAATCCGAGAGCGAAATAGATAATCCCGCGCATACCGATGATATTTGCCTCATACGGTTTGTCAAAATCTACGTAAGTTTCTTCGTGTTTAGCCATATTCTTTATAGTTTCAAGTTTCAAGTTCCAAGTTTATCTCCAAGTTAATCAACTTTGAACCTTGAACTTGGAACTTGAAACCTTTTTAGTGTCCTCTGCCGTGTTCAATCGCATTTTCCAGTAACGGATCATTAACCGGGACGAGCGGACGTTTTTGCAATTCATAAAAGAAATACGCCAGCCACAGACCGCCGACTCCGAACGGACCGATAATATCGAATAAACCGACATTAAAACCCGTCGAAAGCTGATAGCCGACCGTCGGACTCGGTTCGATCAGATAAAACATATCGGTCAGACGCATAACCAAAATAAAGAGCGCGATCATCGCCAATCTTTTCGGTTTTCGTTTGACTTCCCGCGAAAGCAGAATAAGAAACGGAACGCCAAAATGGAAAACGATCAAGATCACGCCCAAAATTCCCCAACCGCCGGTCATTCGTGTCAAATACCATTGCGTTTCTTCCGGGATGTTGCCCGACCAGATAATCAAATACTGCGAAAAATTGAAATATGCCCAGACCATAACGAGCGCGAGTATCAATTTCCCGATGTCGTGGAAATGTCTTTTGCCCAAAACCGCGTTCATCGGTGGTTTGTCATACAAAAATGCCAGAACAATAACCGAAAAACAGAAACAGCTCAGTGCCCAGCCCGCCGCAAAAAGGAATCCGAAAATGGTCGAAAACCAGCCCGGATCGAGCGACATAATCCAGTCAACCGAAGCAAAAGTTACGACTAAAACGTAGAAAATCATTGTCGGACCCGAAAAAGCGGTTGCTCTGCCTAAATGATAGGCGGCTTCTTCATTACTTTCGGCTTTATCTTGCTGAAGCGACCATTTATTGAGCAAATACGCCATTATACCGAATAAGACAAAGTACAAAACCGTTCGGAAAATCCACCACAGCGGCGTTTGAAACGAGCCGCGATGCTCGACCGCGTGATGGGCAAGCGGATCGGTAATCAAATCCGGCAGTGTCCAGCTGTATAGCTGATTAAAATATACCGCGATGATAATCGGGATAAACAAGATACCGAGAAACCAAATCGTCCGCGAACAGGCTTCGACCGTGCGGCGGATAACCACGCCCCACGCCCCGCCCGTCAAATACTGCAAAAGCAGAATACCGAGACCGCCGATCCCGATGCCGCCCCAGAAGATAAAACCAAGAAGCCAGCCGCGCAGAGCCTGATCGCGGTATTCATCAAAAAATAAAACCGCGCCGAGCGTAAGTATTGTAAATAGTCCGCCGACTCCGAGCGCAATTGTCTGAATCCGCCCGATGTCTGCTTTTGGTGCATCGTAATTTTCGTTATTCATTATTTTGCACCTCCCTGATTAGCTGCGGCGGGCGAAGCCGTCGGTTTTGGCGAAGCGTTATTCGTTCCGGGTGTTGTCGTTGTCATCGGTGTTGTGGTCGCGTTCGGATTCTGGCTGATCTGCAAAGCGCGGATATAAGCCACAATCGCCCAACGGTCAGCCGGCGGAATCTGTGATGCGTAACTGCTCATTTTTCCCCAGCCATTGGTCATTACATCAAAAAAATGTCCGTCCGGTGCATTTCGCAAACGGTCATCGTTGTAGGTCGGCGGCTTCGTATAACCGCGCCGGACAATCATTCCGTCGCCATTTCCGACCGGACCGTGGCAAACCACGCAAAATACTTTGTAACGCTGTTCCCCGCGGGCGAGCAGTTCCTGTGTCAGCGGAACCGGCATTTTTTCAATGTCGTTCGGAAAACTCCAAACCAAAGTGTTTCCCGCAGCATTTGTCGTTGTCTGGACATTTGCCGCCGCATTCGGATCAATATTCAATTTTTTACCCGTGTAAAAAACCTTGTCTTCGCGCAGCATTCCGCGGGCAACCGTGCCTTCCGGCAATTCTCTCATCGCTTTCCCGTCGCTGAAAAAATCGCTTTTCTTAAAAGGCTTGTAGCGCGGCTGATCCTGCATATCATAGCGACAGCCTAACGTCAGGGCAAAAGGCAAAAGGCAAAAGGCAAATATAAAAATCCGCACCTTGTTTTTACCTTTTTCCTTTTTACTTTTTACTTCCGCTTGCGGCTTACTCATCAACATCGAATACCTCCTGCGGATTCAAAGTTTCCATAAAACTTCTTGTTTCCTCGTAATCAAATTTCGGATCTGCCGTTTCAATCAGCAGGAAAAACTTTTCTCTGGTTGCCAGAGCAAAACGCGGCACATTAAAAACCGGATGATAGGGCTGCGGCAAACCGTTCAGGAACAGCATCCCGAAAACGGCTGTAAAGGCGGCAATCAGAATCGTCAATTCGAACATCGGCGGAATAAACGACGGCAGACTGAAATGCGGACGACCGCCGACAATTATCGGATAATCAATAACGTGGACATAATACTGCAAACCGAGTCCCGAAAGAAGACCGATCACGCCGCCGCAAAATACCATATACGGCAGAATGCTTCGCTTAATTCCCAGAGCTTCATCTATTTCGTGAAGCGGAAAAGGTGAAAAAGCATCGGTTTTCGTATAACCTGCTTCACGAATTTCATTCGCCGCATCAACTAATTGCGTCGGCGTATCAAATTCTGCCAGTAATCCGTAAATTTTTTTGTCCATAACCTTAAAATAAGTGTTTGCAGTCAGCCCGAATTTGCTGGCAAACGGCTTGACATGGGTGAGTTGCCCTGATTATTCCAAATGCGGACAAACCCGGCTGACTGCAAAGTCTATATTATTACGATTTCAAATTTCAGAAATGAAACCCCCTTCAATTTCAACAGTTTGTGGAAATATCAAGTTTACTCGAGTCAAACTTCTTATGACGAAACCTCTTAAGTTTCCTTCGACGGATCCTTTGTCGTTTCTATTTCAACTACATTTTCTTCAAAATCCTGCTGATGTCCGTGGACGTTCGCTTCCGGCAAAAGCGTTCTGACCTCGAAAATCGAGATTACGGGCAAGAACCGGACAAACAGGAAGATCAATGTTATGAATAATCCGATCGTGCCGAGAAACATTGACCAATCCCACGGTGTCGGAGCATACATCGCCCACGAAGACGGCAGGAAATCGCGGTGTAAACTCGTCGTAATAATGACAAAACGCTCGAGCCACATCCCGACGCTGACAAACAGCGAAATGATAAATAACCAAAACGCGCTTTCCCGAAAACGCTTAAACCATAAAAACTGAATAGATATGCCGTTACAGAGAATCAAAAGCCAGTAAAACCACCAGTAAGGACCTGTCCAGATACGATTTTGAATCATAAAGATTTCGTATTGCGCCCCACTGTACCAACCGAAAAAGGCTTCCATTGCGTAGCCGTAAACAACGATCATACCGGTCGCCAGCATAATCTTACCCATATAAATAAGATGGGTGTCGGTGATAAAATCCTTCAGGTTATACCAGGCTCTGAGCGGAATACACAAAATCAAAACCATCGCAAATCCGGCAAAAATCGCTCCCGCCACAAAATACGGCGGAAAGATCGTCGCGTGCCAACCCGGAACCTGTGAAACCGAGAAGTCGAAACTAACGATCGAGTGAACCGAAAGAACAAGCGGCGTTGAAAGTCCGGCAAGCAGCAAATAAGCGATTTCGTAGCGGTGCCAGTGCCGCGCCGAACCGCGCCAACCCCACGAAAGCAGCCCGTAAATCACTTTGAAATATTTGTTTTTTGCCCGGTCGCGCAAAGTTGCAATATCGGGAATCAGCCCGATATACCAGAATAAAGCCGAAACGGTCGCATACGTCGAAACGGCGAAAACGTCCCACATCAGCGGACTGCGAAATTGTGGCCACATTCCCATCGTATTGGGATATGGGAAAAGCCAATAAGCAAGCCACGGACGACCTGTATGAAGAAGCGGAAACATCCCCGCGCAGGCAACGGCAAAAAGCGTCATCGCTTCGGCGAAACGGTTGATCGAAGTTCGCCATTTTTGATTTAAGAGCAGCAAAATCGCGGAAATCAGCGTTCCGGCGTGTCCGATTCCGATCCACCAGACAAAGTTGATAATATCGAATGACCAACCGACCGGCTGATTGTTTCCCCAGATTCCGATTCCGCTAAAAACCAGATGAGTAACCGTCATCATCAGAACCTGCAAAAGCATAAAGCCGATGGCAAAACCGATATACCAGCCGATTGGAGTCCGCTTTTTCAGCGTCAGATCGCTGATTCTGTCCGATACGGTTCCAAAATCGTGCTCGCCTTCAACCATCGGCGGATAGATTCTTCTTTGAATGTCTTTAATGTCTTCCATAGCTTTTTACCGAAAAACTAATGCGCTGCTCCGTCCGTTGAATTTTCCCCTGTTTTTCCCGCATCGGATTTGCCCAATTTCTTCTTATCAATCTTCTTCGCCTGATAGCCGGGCATTTGACTGTTCTGATTTTTCAAACCCGTTAAATAAGTCGTGCGCGGCTGGGTGTTTAACTCATTCAGCACATTGTAATTTCGGGGATCGGTTTTTAATTTGGCAACCTGGCTGGCTTCATCGTTCAGATTGCCGAAAGTAATGGCATCCGCCGGACAGACCGATTGACACGCGGTTAAAATCTCGCCGTCGCGGATCGCCCGCCCGTCTTTTTCGGCTTCGATTCTTGCCGACGAAATTCTCTGTGTGCAATACGTACATTTTTCCATCACGCCGCGGCTGCGAACCGTAACTTCCGGGTTTCGCATCAATTTATACTGCGGCGTGTTCCAATCCTGATAAAGGAAAAAATTAAATCTTCGGACTTTATACGGACAGTTGTTGGCGCAATAACGCGTGCCGACACAGCGGTTATAAACCATATCGTTCAAGCCTTCCGCGCTGTGAACCGTGGCGTGAACCGGACAAACCGTTTCGCACGGCGCAAGCTCGCACTGCTGACACAGCATCGGCTGAAAATACGGACCTTCCGGATTGTTCATATCCTTGCCGTCGTAATATGTATCTATCCGCATCCAGTGCATTTCGCGGCTGCGTGCCACCTGCTCCATACCGACGACCGGAATGTTATTTTCCGATTGACAGGCAACGACGCAGGCATTACACCCGACGCACGAATTCAAATCAATGGTCATTCCCCATTTATTGTCGTTATACTCGAATTTCGGGTACATTGATTTCGGGTATTCGTCGTGCGAAAGTTGAACTTCCGGGTGCGTGATAAATTCTTCGACATCATAAATCTGCGCATGATCACGTCCTTCCAGATTAAAGTGAATCTGCGTCGAGGCGATCTGCGTTTGCGTTCCGGTGCGATTAACGCTTCCCGTTCCCGACCACAGCGCATCCGAACGGCGAACGGCAAAAGCGTTATAACCGCGCGGCGATCCGTCTTCTTTTACAGCAACACGTCCGGCGCGTGTGCGCCCGTAGCCCATATAAATCGTGACGACATCATCCGGCTGTCCGGGAGCAATCCACATCGGCACATTTTCAAGTTGTCCGCCTTGATAATCGAGCGTCACCAGATCCGAAAATAAATTTCCGCCGTAGGTATTGACGAATGTCGTTCCGAGTTCGCCGCCAGCCATATCATTTTGAGTTTTATTCTGATTAAGTTCGAGCCGCTGTGCCGTATTCGGACTGACTAAAGCGACATTATCCCAGGTGATTTTAGTCAAAGGGTTCGGCAATTCCTGCAGCCAGCCGTTGTTGGCAAAGCGTCCGTCATAGATGCCGGGATCGGGCAGAATCGAAATTTCCAATTCGCCCGTGCTTGCCGGAGCCGGTTGATTCTGCGTTAGAAACGCGCCGCTCACCGCTACCGTTTTTGCCGCCGCCGCGCTGTTTGCGACAAATCCGTCGTGAATGGCTTTGCGCCAGCTATCTTCAAAACTTGTCGCAGCAGAAGCAGCCGGCGGAATCGCCGCGCCGTTTGTCTGATTTGTATTATTTCCGGTAGTTGCGGTAGTTGCGGTATTCGCAGGTGTCGGCGAGGCTGCCGGAGTTGCGGCAGGTGTCGCCGCCGGAGTCGGCGATGTTGCCGGAGTTGTCTGCGGAGTTGCTCCCGCATTAGCATTAGCCGTTGTCGCTATTGCTCTCGGCACACTCGCAAAACCTTGTCTTTGCCAGTTTTCTCTAACGATATCGTAATCTTTCTTGTCGTAATTTTCCCGGAAGAAAATCTGCACGACTTCGTGTGCGCTCTTGCCTTCATAGAGCGGATCAATCAACGGCTGAACAATCGAAACCGTTCCGTCAAAGGCGCGCGTGTCGCTCCACATTTCGAGAAAATGTTTTTCGGAAATATGCCAGTGACACAGTTCGCCCGTTTCATCGAAGTATTGTCCGAGATGAACGCGAAGCGGTATTTTATCCAATCTTTCCTTGTTTAACTTTAAATCAGCCGGAGTGTTATAAACCGGATTTCCGCTCAGGACGACGAGCATTTTTACCGCGCCGCCGTCAATTTCGCCGACGAGCTGCCGAAGCATTTCGATCTGCGTCATCTCCGGATTCATTTGCAGAGGTTCGGTATAAGTTACGGTTTGCCCGACGTTTCCGAGCGCGGAATTCATCGCGTGCGCCAGTGCGTGAACCATCGGCGGTTGATTATCTCCGGCGACGACGAGCGATCTGCCTTTGTTCTCGATCAGATCTTTTGCCATCACTTGAATCCATTGCGCGTTTTCCGTATAGGTCGAACTCGCGCCCGAAACGCCCAGAGCCGCCGCAATCGCTTTGGCAATTTCCGGGATGTGACTCGGCTTGACGGCAAGGCGGTGATCGGCTTTCGCGCCCGTCAAGGTCATTGTTGATTCAATCGCATAAAGACGATTAATATCTTTCTTTTCTTCGGAAAATGCCCGACCTTTGGAAAAATCTTTGATGTAACGGACGTTAAAGCCTGAAAAAATATCGGCATCGAGCGTTAAAATGCGCTGCGCCTGATCGAATTTATAAACCGTGTGCGCCGGAGAACCGAAAGCCATTCTTGCTCCCGCCATCGCATTATCTTTATTAACGGGTTCGTATTGATAAACTTTCGCATTCGGAAGTTCGGTTAAAAGCTGTCTGAACTGGGCGATGAGCGTCGGCGATGTGACGGTTTCGGTTAAAAACCGCACACCCGCGCCGCCGTCTTTGCGGTTTTCATCAATCGCGGCACGAACTTCGGACATAAAATTCTGCCACGTCGCCGGATTTCCGCGATTTGTAACCTGCTGCGAACGGTCGGGATCATACATTGACAAAAGCGATGCCTGCGCCAACGTATCGGTCGCGCCGAGACTTCCCGGATGATCGGGGTTTCCTTCGATCTTGGTCGGACGACCCTCATTCGAACGGGCGAGAAGTCCGGTCGCGATTCCGCCGAGCGACATTGCCGTCGCATAAAACATCGGTTTGCCGGGAATAAGTCCTTCGGGCTGATTGACATACGGGATGATTTTTTCCGCCGGCTGGATAACACAGCCGCTCAAGCCCGCAAATGCCAGCGACGCGCCCATAATTTTGACGAAATTACGGCGGCTTAGAGAGTTGTCCCATTCTTCGGCGTGTGCCGGATATTCCTGTTTGACAAATTCTTCAAACTCCGGCGCGTCCACAAATTCCTCGACGCTGCGCCAATATTGTTTTCCGTTTTGCCCGAGAATCTTTTCTCGCAATAATGCAAAGTTAGTTTTACTGTCTTTGCTAACCATTATTTTTTTAGTTCCTTAATCTTTTAATTAATTACCGATGACAAGTCGAACAACTTGTCAACAATTCCGTACTGCGAAGCTTTTTAATCTTTTCGCTGACTTCCGATTCCTGTGCCGCCGTCATCAAATCCCGATTGAAATCCATATTATAAATTTCAGACTGCGGACGAATTTCCGGTTCCGGGTTGCGGTGACACGACAGACACCATTCCATCTGCAGAGTATTTTCCTGATAAACCGCCGGCATTTCGTCAATTCTTCCGTGACAGGAAGCACAGCCGACACCTTTGGCAATATGAATGCTGTGATTGAAATAGGCGTATTCCGGCAAATCGTGAACTCTTTCCCACTCGATCGGTTTGTTTTCCCGATAGCTTTCCCGCACGGGTTCGAGATACGGGCTGTCCGCCCAGATCTCGTTGTGGCAGTTCATACAAGTTTGCGTCGGCGGAATTCCGGCGGAAGCCGATGTTTCAACCGATGTGTGGCAATACCGGCAATCTATGCCGTCGTCGCCGACGTGGTGTTTATGGCTAAACTGCACGGGTTGTTGTTTTTCCAGATAGCGTCCGGTCAAATAAGACGAACGCGCAACCTGTGTGTAAACGAGAAAAGCCACGCCCGCAAGAAGTATCGCGACGACAAAACTTGCCTTCGCTACATTGTTTGCTCCGCGATGAAATATCTGTGCCATTTTTATTCAAGTGTCCAAAATTTCTGAAAATTAAAGTCAGACCAATCCGTGATTTATTAATTAATCTTAAAAAATCCGGCAAATTCGAGTTTTTATCTACTGTTAAGAACGATTGTAAAATCTTATCATTAGATTTTACAGAATCTTACAAAATCCGCAAATTCTCATACAAAGATATTTATTTTTACACCTTTGTGCAAGTTTTCACAAAATAAGTTTTTCTGATAAAACTGATTAACTTTTTTGGTCGTTTATAATAAAATTTAAGATTCCGCCGAAAGCAGGGCAACGCCGATCGCCGTGGCGTTTTCGCCCAGCAGACCTTCGACAATTTCCGATGCTTCAAACGACGGTGCGAAGGAGATTTCTTTCGCCCGGCGAATAATTGCTTCGAGTACGAGGTGTTCGGCTTGCATAATTTCGCCGCCGACCACGATTTTTTCAATATTGAGTAAATTTATCACACCGGCAATCGCCGTTCCGACATAATTTCCGGTTCTTTCAAGCATCATCTGAGCAAAATCGTCGCCATTTTTCGCCGCGGTGACAATATCAGCCAGAGTGATCTCATTCTCGCCGATTTTGCTCAAAGAAGATGTGTGATCCTGATGAAACCGGCTTCTCGTGCGGTTGACAATATTTGCGGTCGAAGCCACGCCTTCGAGCTTCAATCCTTCGGAATTAATGGCAAAATGACCGAATTCTCCGGCAAAACCGGACGTGCCGCGCCAGATTTTGCCATCAAGAATGATTGCCCCGCCAACGCCCATTCCGAGGGTTGCATAAAACATATTCCGGCTTCCGCGTCCCGCACCGATTAAAAATTCGCCGTAAGCCGCCGCGTTGGCATCATTTTCGACTAAAAATTTCAGTCCGGTTTCCACTTCCACTTCGCCGAAAAAATCCAATTTTTCGTGTTCGGGAATAAAAGTCGAAAAAGCGACACGCTTTGTTTGCCGGTTGATTAAGCCGGGAACAGCGATTCCGATTTTGTCGAAACTTCCGAATTTATCCCGAACTTCGTTGATAAAATTGGTAAGATTTGCAAAAGTTTCAACATCTTTGTTGACCAAAACCTTGTGAGCGGCGGTTAATTCTCCGCTTCTGTTGACACAAACGGCATTGATTGCCGAATTGGAAATCTCGATTCCGACAAATTTTCCCGCTTGATTGGTGGTGTCGCTCATTGCTTGCTTTATAAATTGTGTCTAGCTTAAATACTTTTCGGACAAAAAACTAACGGAATTTTAGACTTAACCTCACAAACTGTCAAACAACGGCTTAAAATATAAAATCTGATATTTGAAATCTGAAAACGGTTGACTCAAAGGATTTTGAAAGTTACTCTTTTATAGCTTAAATGTGAATTAAGTTTTCAATTTTCACCAATGGAACAGATAAACGAGCTAATCGAAATATACGGCATCTACGCAGTTTTTGCGCTCTGCACGATTGAGGGCGACATCACGCTTTTGCTTTCGGGAGTTATGGCTCACGGCGGCTTTTTCGGTCAATACGGATTTTTAAAGGTAATTATTGCCGGAATACTCGGCGGCGTGGTCGGCGACAGTTTCGGTTATATGATCGGACGGGTTTTTCAAAAAACCATCAAAAATTATCGTTTCTACAAAGTAACACAGCCGCGCATCGAGCGTTTGATTGATAAATTCGGCGGTTTTGCCATCATCATTTCCAAATATATCTACGGAATTCGCGGCGCGATTTGTATTTTTTACGGAATCGGCAAAATGCCTTACTGGCGTTTTCTGATTTTGGATGTGATCAGCTGCACGATCTGGGTTTTGATGCTTGCCGGAATCGGTTATTTTTTCAGCGGCGCGATCACGACGATCATCGGGGATTTCCAACAAATCGGAATTGCGGTTTTCTTTATTGTTTTATTCGGCGTTATCGTTTTTTATTTGATGGAGCATTACTGGCTTTCGCCCAAAGTCGAAGACGCTGATCCGGCAACGATCCTTAAACTTGAAGAAAGACTCCACGATTTTGAAGAAGTCGCTCAGGAAAAACTTCACGATTTGGGAGAACGCCTGCATTTAACGAGTTCACCGGATAAAAAACAGGAAGATGTTGAAAATGAAGAAAAAAAAAAAAGAAGCTAAGAAAAAAGCGCGAACAAAAACTCAAAAATAGTTCGATTTTATAAAAACTTAACGGTCAAATGTTTCAATCGGAAAATAGTTTTACAAAGAAATCCGCCGCTCAATTTGATAAAAACCTTTTTCACCTGTATTTTTATTAGTTTTACCGGTTAAAAAAAATCTAAGAAATTCATAATCTTATTCATTATTAAAAATCTGAGGAAATAACTTGTGATAATCGAATCGTCTGCACCGGCAAGAGTTGATTTGGCGGGCGGAACCATTGATATACCGCCGCTTTTCTTGTTTCACGAAGGCGCGGCAACCGTAAATTTTGCCGTTAATCTGATGGCAAAATGCCGCATCGAAACCCGCGGTGACAATAAAATCGTGATCGAATCAATTGACCGCGGCGACAAAGTTGAAACGACGCTGGAAAATATCAAGGATCTGGCGCGTGAACCGCGTCTCGAACTGCCTTCAAAACTCGTCTATTTTTTCAAACCGGAAACGGGTTTGACGATGACGATAAAATCGGAAGTTCCGGCAGGCGCGGGACTTGCGGGTTCTTCGACATTGGCGATTGCGTGCATCGGTGCGCTCAATCAGCTGGTCGGAAACCGCTATGCGCCCGAAAAATTTATCCCGATTGCGGCAAATATCGAAACGCAGGTGATCCGAGTTCCGGCAGGTTTTCAGGATTATTATCCGGCGCAATACGGCGGCGCGGCGTGCATTCATTTTCGCCCCGACGGAATCGTCCGCGAGGCTCTGGAAATTGACAGGGAAACGCTCGAAAAACGGATTGTCGTCATTTATACGGGCGAGCCGCGCAATTCGGGCATAAATAATTGGGAAATTACGAAACGCCACATTGACGGCGACCGCGAAATTTTCGATATTTTTGAAGGAATCCGTGATTCGGCGTTAAACTTGCGCGGCGCGCTGCTGCAAAACGACTGGCAAACGGCGGGCGAAATTTTGCAGAAAGGGTATCCCGAACGCCAGCGGCTTTCGCCGAATATCACGACTCCGCAGATGAATCTGTTTATCAAAAAAGCCGAAGCAAGCGGCGCAATCGGAACAAAGGTGTGCGGCGCGGGCGGCGGCGGTTGTATCGCTTTCTTCTGCGAAGAAGACAGAAAAAAAGAGGTCGAAGCGGCGCTTGCCGAAGAAAAGGATGTTGAAATACTGGATTGGAAATTGTCGGAAACGGGTTTGACCGTTAAAGAAGTGTAAGTTTTTGAAAAAACCGGCTTCGGAGCGAAGCAAACATTTATTTTGCGGCAAACCAATTTTAATCTTTCATCTTCAAATCCGGCAGCCCGTTTCTCCCCAAATTCAATTTCAAAGGAGACAAAAAAATGAAAAAATCTTTATTTCTAGTATTATTTTCAATCATCGCTTTTAGCTTTTCCGTTCAGGCACAAGACGACTTTTCATCTTCGCGCTTAAATAATCTTTCCAATCAGCTCAAACGCCACACGGTTGATCTGGTTGACCAAACATATAACGATCTCAGACGCGGCAATGCAAACAGCCGGCGCGAGGTCGAAGCGGCATTTCTGGCGCAGCAATTCGATGCCGGTGCCGGACTTTTCCAGCAAATGGTGCAGGATAATCTGCGTGCTTCCGATCTGCGCGACGCGACTTCGATTCTTAAAGGTTTAGCCGGGCGCGCACCGAATTTTGGCGCGAGCGGCAATCTTTGGCGCGAAGCGAGAACCACCGTCGAAGACATTGAACGCGAACTCGGCGGCAGCGGCGGCGGAAATACCGGCGGCGGCGATACCGGCGGATCACGCACCGGAACTGCCTTCTGGCGCGGAACGGTTGATTCTAAAGTTCAATTGGTGATCAGAGATCGCAGTATCGAAACCCAAACAATCACGGGCAGAGCATATCCTGCCGGAACTTTCAGCTTTACAAATTCAATGCCGAATCAAAATGTCGAGGTTTCGGTCGTGAAAAAAGAAGGACGCGGAAATATCCGCATTGTTCAGCAACCGAATCGTCGGAATAATTTTACGACAATCATCGAAATTGATGATGCCGGCGGCGGCGCCCGCCAATATCAACTGGAAATATCCTGGTAACGCGGATTTGCGATTTGCGATTTATCTGCAATCCACTAAAGCATTTTGCAACAACCGTAGTTCAGATTCGTGGGCAAAATTTAAGTGCAAAATGAAAACAAGTCGGTTGCAGAAGAAAAGGCATCTCGAATTCGAAGTGCCTTTTCTTTTATTGAGACGCTTTAAACATTTTCAATCGCAAATCGCCAATTGCCAATTAAACCTAAGCAGGTAAGCAAAAGTTTTAGGATATTATGAAAATGCTAAAAACTCTTTTAACTGACAGATTCACAATAATTTAGGAGTTTTCTGACATTTTCCATTATCCATTTTTCATTTTTCATTGGTGCTTACTTTCTGTTCTTGAACGCGTCATAAAGTTCGGTGTGGCGGCTCGTCAGCGGCAACAAACGACCGCCTATGAACAAATATTTGATATTTGTCCGCGCATCTAAAATATCGCCGTCGGTGACGACAATGTTCGCAACTTTGCCGTTTTCAATCGAACCCATTCTGTCGGCAACGCCCAAAATCTGCGCCGGATAAAGCGTGACGGCTTTTAAAGCTTCGTCCTTTGCCAAACCATAAGCACTTGCCATTCCCGCCTGATACGGCAGATCACGGGCATTCGCGCCGTCGTCGCCCGTGGCAATGCAAAATCTGATTCCCGCTTCCCGCATTTTTGCCGGGGCTTCAAACATCGAATCGTAGCTTTCGTCCGGGCTTTGCGGCAAACTCCAGACGTTTGTGTAAATGACCGGAATATCGTTTTTCTTCAAAACATCCGCCGCTTTCCAGGCTTCTGCGCCGCCCAAAATTATCGCCTTGAATTTCATTTCTTCTGCAAATTTGACCGCGCCGCGAATGTCGCGCTCACGATTTGCCGTAAAAATAATCGGCTTTTCGCCGCGCAAATACGGAATTATCGCTTCCATCTTGAGATCGGTCGGCGTAAACGGCAGGGATTTATTCTGGGCGTAAGCGTCTCTGGCTTTAGCATAAGCCGCCGCATTTTCAAAGATCTTTTTCAAATCCGCCACATTTTTATCGCGCTGCGTAACGGCTTGATTAAATTCGATAAAACGCGGACCGACACCGGGCGTAAAACCCGCAAAGGTCGAAACTTGCGGAAAATTAACGATCAGAGAATGCGTCGGGATGACCGCCATTTCCGACTGCGTCGCGCCGTTCAGATTGATAACCGCCGATTGTCCCGAAATCAAACCGCCGATCGGCATCGAAAGAACGGTCGTCGTGCCGTTGACGCGCGTTACGTTGATATGCGAAGTATGCGGATTTATTCCGGTGATCGCTTTGGCGTTCGAGTTCATATTTCCGGTTTCGGCAACATCAACGGTCGCAGGCGCACCGCCGCTGATTTCGCGCAAACCCATATTCGTCGCCGCGTCAATCATTCCCGGATAAACACTCAAACCCTTACCGTCAATCGTTTCAACGCCGCTTCCCGGTTTGATATTGCTGCCGAAGGATTCTATTTTGCCGTCGCGGATAATAATCGTTCCGTTTTCAATCGTCGCGCCCGAAACCGTGACAATTCGCGCATTCGTAATCGCAAAAGTTCCCGCTCTGCCCGTTAAATTCTGCTGAGTTCCGCCGCTTTGCGCGAAAGATGTCAGCAGTAAGCAGTGAGCAGTAAGCAGTAAAAAAACCGAAAATGATAAATGATAAATGATAAATGATAAATGTTTTTTCATTAGTTTTGAACTCCTTCTTCTTCACCCGGGGTCGGACTTGTGCGCGGTCTTTCGCTTCGAGTGCGTTTTTCGGGCGGAAGATTGGCTTCATTTTTTTCGAGTTCGGCGCGTTCGCGCGCCAAGTCTTGCCGTCTTAGAATATCGCGACCGCGATCAAAGAAAATTTCGCCTTCGACCAGCGTATATTCGGGACGCGCATAGACGCTGAACGGATGTGCGCTCCAGACGACGATGTCACCGTCCTTTCCGACTTCGATCGAGCCGGTGCGTTTGTCAATGCCGAGTTGTTTCGCCGGATTGAGCGTGATCATTTTCAATGCTTCTTCTTCGGGAATGCCGCCGTATTTCATCATTTTCGCCGCATCAATATTTAAACGGCGGATTCGTTCGGGATCATCGGAATTGATCGAAACAACTACGCCGTTTTTCCAGAGAATCGCGGCATTATACGGAATCGAATCGTACGCCTCGAGTTTATAACCCCAGTAATCGGCAAAGATCGAAACACCCGCACCGTGTTTGGCGATTTCGGGCGCGATCTTATAGGCTTCGAGTCCGTGTTGCAGCGTTTTGATCTTAAAGCCGAATTCATCGGCAAGACGCAGTAAATTCAGATGCTCATCGGAACGATAGCCGTGCGCGTGGACGAGGCGTTTGCCTTCCAGAATTTCAACCAAAGGTTCGAGTTCCATATCTTTTCGCGGCTGAACCTTGGTTTTCTTTGCCCGAAAATCATCCCACGATTGTTTATAATCACGGGCGCGGATAAAGGCATCGCGGATGACTTCGACCGTTCCCATACGGGTTGCCGGATAACGGCGCGGCTGTCCGGGCTGCGGCTGAAAATTCGAACGCTTGACGTTTTCGCCCATCGCAAACTTGATTCCACCCGGCGCGTCCGGGATCAAAAAATCCTCGATCGGGCGTCCGTATTTGAATTTGACGACCGAATTTTGCCCGCCGATCGGATTTGCCGAACCGTGCAGCAGATTCGCCGCCGTTACGCCGCCCGCCAGAGCGCGGTAGATCGTCGGATCGGTCGGGTCTAAGACATCTCTGATGCGCGTCATCGAAGTTACCGCAAACGAAGATTCATTGATGGCGTTCATCATCGCGTGCGAATGCGCGTCAATTATGCCGGGCGACACGAATTTTCCGGTTCCGTCAATAATTTGCGCGTTAGCTGCCGCCTTCAAATTACTGCCGATTTGAGTAATTTTGCCGTTGCGGATCAAAATGTCCCGATTTTCGAGCGTACCGTTTGCCGCCGTTAAAACGGTCGCGTTGCGAATTAGAATATCAGTTTTTTGTTGAGCAAAAATCGCGCTCGAAAGCAGAATGCTCAAAAAAATCGTCATTAGAAAAACCGTCTGTTTTCTCATATTTGTCAGCCTTTTCTGGAAATTTATAAATAAAATCTTTTCTGATTATTTTCAATGAATTGTTGATCCAAGCACATATTTTTCCGCCTTGAAAACAATCTGAAATCTGAAATCTAAAATCCGTTTACGGAGTTTTCGTTCCCGTAAACGGAATCACGCCCTGCGGCGATGTCAGAGTTCCTTCAATCTGATTGCCCGTAACTTTGCCGTTGACGAAAATATCGAAGGTTTGTCCTTGAAACTCGACCGTTGACGCAAAAGTAAATCCGTCCGCCGTAACCTTTCCGTCCTTGATCGGCGAAGTTCCGAGCATTGTCTGCATACTTCCGGTCAAACTCGCCGTTTGCTGGGTTAAGACGAGCGTTCCGGTCATTGGTTGTCCCGGAATTTCGATATTTATCTGATACGTGCCGCCGACGTTCAAAGGCGTTCCTGTTCCGGGCGTTGGCGGTCTGGGCGGCATGGCGGTTTCTTTTTGCTCGAAATGTCTGCCGTCAACAAAAACGTGCAAAAGCTTTTTGTCTTTATCAAACAAATCGCCGCGCGCGACGACCAAATTTGCGATCTTGCCTTCTTCAATCGAACCCAGACGATTTTCAACGCCGAGAATTTCCGCCGCGCCGAGTGTCATCGCCCGAACTGCATCATCTTTGGAAAAACCGTCTTGCACGGATTTTCCGGCATTTTCCAGAAAATCTCTCGAAAGATTTCTGATTCCGCCGGATTGAAAAGCAAATTTTACGCCCGCTTGTTTGAGCCGCGCCGCGTTTTTCGGAACTTCGACGCGCAAGCGCAGAAGTTCAAGTGATTCGGGATCGGCATCTTTGGCTTCGGCAGTCAGGCGTTCGGGAAAATTAAGCGACAGCAAAACCGGAACATTTTCCTGTTTAAGGCGAGCGACGACGCGCCACGCTTCCTGTCCGCCGGAAATTATCGGTTTCAGATTAAATTCTTTGGCAAAATCCAGAGCGCGGACGATTTCCCGTTCCGTATTAGCGTTAAAAACAATCGGCATCGTGCCGTTTAGAAGCGGAATCAAAGCCTGCAACGTCGCGTCCGCGTCCGGTCGACGCATTCCGCGCGGATTTGCCGCGTATAATTTCTGCAATTCCATCAATCTTTGCGCGTCGAGAAACATCTGGCGCATCGAAGAAAAAGTTCCCATCAGCGAAGTCGGGTATTGACCGCTGCGAAGTGTCGTAAATGTGACGTGCTGGGCAAAAGGCGTGCGGACGATCATCGCCGGAACGGAATCTCCGGCAAGATTGATAACCGCCGATTGCCCGTTGAAAATTCCTTCGTTCCCGACTGTTAAAGCGGTCGTAATTCCTGTATTTCTTTGCGTTTCAAACTGATCTTCGCCTGCTTTTAACTGGTCGAAAACCTTCATTTCGGGTTGTAAACCTTCGGGATAATTCGAGTTTGAAGCGACAGTTTGCGCCTGCCCTTGTCCGCCCGGCGGACGCGGCGGAGTTACGGGAATTCCGAGATTCGAACTCGCGTCGAAAAATCCGGGATAAATCGTCAAACCCGCACCGTCAATAGTTTTGGCATCCGCCGGAATCCGCACATTTGCGCCGACCGCTTCGATCAAACCGTCGCGGATAACGACCGTTCCCTTTTCAATCGCCGCGCCCGAAACCGTCACGATCCGGGCATTCGTGATCGCAAAAGCGTCGGTGCGATATTGCTGAGCATTGACGGACAGGCTGATAAAAATCAGCGCAAAAGTTGCGACAGAAAAACGCAAAATTATTTTTTTCATAAACTTTTTGGAAAGAATTTTTAAAAGTGAAACTGCAATTTGTTTTACGGTATTTTACTAAATTGGGTTTCAGATGCAAACGAATTTGTAACATTATCTTTATTTGCCTGTTTTGCGTTTCGAGTTTGAAGATTTAACATATTGCATTATGAGCGCAATTATTTTATTCGACGGAGTTTGTAACCTCTGTGATAATTTGGTGAAGTTCGTTATCAAAAATGATAAGAAAAACTATTTCAAATTCGCTCCGCTGCAATCGGAAACAGGGCGCGAACTTTTGGGTAAATACAACATAGACAAGGAAAGCCTCGATTCGGTCGTCTTGGTCGAAAACGATAAAGCCTATACGCATTCGACCGCCGCGCTGCAATTGACAAAAAATCTGGACGCGCCGTGGTTTTTGGCGTATCCGTTTGTTTTTATCCCGCGATTTATCAGAGATCCGATTTATAATTGGATTGCGAAAAATCGCTACAAATGGTTCGGCAAAAAAGACGTGTGTATGATGCCGACACCGGAAATCAGAGAGAAATTTTTAAATTAACGGATATTAAATTAACGGATAACGGATAATGGATAACGGATAATTTTTCAATTTATTATCCATTATCAACTATCCGTTATCCATTGGAGGAACTATGAAAGCAATTTGGAACGGAAAAGTTATCGCAGAATCGGAAGAAACGGTCGTCGTCGAAGGAAATCGTTATTTTCCCGAAAATTCGATCAATAAAGAATTTTTTCAGGAAAGCGCAACGCACACGGTTTGCGGCTGGAAAGGTCAGGCAAGTTATTACGATGTTGTCGCGGGCGGCGAAACAAACGCGGACGCGGCGTGGTATTATCCCGACGCAAAAACGGAAGCGAAAAACATCGAAAACTACGTCGCATTTTGGAAAGGAGTTGAAGTTATAGAATAATAAAAATTAGTTTATAACTTCATAAATAACTTTTGCGATGTTTTCAGCAATTTTTATTGAGTAATGTCCTAATTTAGAACCGTTTGCTTTTTTATTATTACCTTCATCCCCACAGGCACAGGAATAATGCGGTATAAATGCCAGAGTAATCATAATAATAAAAAGCAAACTGATAGGATAAAAAAGAATTTTTCGAGGAAATATTTTTTTGATTTTGTTCAATAACATATATTTTTTAATTCAATTGAGAAACAAAGATAATGCATTTTAATATATATCTCAAATATATTTGTATTTCAATAATTTTATAAAAATTTCCTTCTAATTATGCACTCTTTAGCAACTTTAGAATATGAAAAACTCCTCGCGCTTGTTGCGCGGAACGCGCAGACTCCGATGGGAATGGCGCGGTTTGATTCTTTGCGTCCGCTGACGAGCCGGCGCGAACTCGAACGCGATCTGGCGGCGGTTTCGGAGACGATTTCATTAAATGAAGAAAAACAGGTTTCGTGGAATTTCAGCGGTTTGGAAGATCCTTCTGACGCGGTGGCGATCTTGAGAATAAAAGGCGCGACGCTCGAACCCGTTTCGCTGCTGGAAGTTACAAGGCTTTGCAATCAGGCGCTTTTTGCGCGTTCGGTGATTTCGCCGGAAAGAGATTTTGCGCCGAATCTGTGGCGCATCGTTGAAAATATTCCGAAATCGCTGTTCGATGTTCTGGCGCGAATCAATAAAAAACTTTTGCCGAGCGGCGAAATTGACGATTCCGCTTCGCCCGAACTTGCGCGGCTTCGGCGCGAAATCAACGCCCAGCGCGGACGTTTGCAAAAATCGCTCGAAAGCGTGATGCGAAACAAAGGCGACGCGATTCAGGATCAGATCGTCACGATTCGCAACGAACGCTACGTAATCCCCGTAAAATCAGACTTTAGCGGAAAAGTTCAAGGCGTGGCGCACGGCTCTTCGTCGTCCGGCGCGACCATTTTCATCGAACCGCTCGAAGCCATCGAAGCCAACAACGAACTCCAGAAATTAAAAGGCAAGGAAGAACGCGAAATCGCGCGGATTTTATTCGCCTTAACCGAAGAATTGCGCGAGCAGCTTCCCGCAATCGAAACATCTTTCAAAGCCGTTACGGAACTCGATTTCATCAAAACAAAAGTTCAATTTGCCAGAAGTTTCAAAGCAATCGTGCCGGAAATTTCGGAAGACGAAACACTCGATTTAGTCGAAGCGCGTCATCCGCTTTTAGAAGAAAATCTTCGTCAAGGGACGAAGGACGAGGGGCAAGGGACGAGGGACGAGGGACAAGGGACGAGAGAAAATCCAAAATCCAAAATCGGAAATCGGAAATCGGAAATTGTTCCCGTCAGTTTCAAACTTACAAAACAAAATTCCGTAATGATAATTTCCGGCGCGAATGCGGGCGGGAAAACCGTCGTTTTGAAAACCGCCGGACTGCTTAGTTTGATGGCGATTTCCGGTTTGCCCGTTCCGGCAAAGCGAGCGCGAATTCCCTTTTACAAAGCGGTTTTGGCGGACATCGGCGATCATCAATCTTTGTCGGCAAATCTTTCAACGTTTTCTTCGCATATTTCAAATATTTCGGAGATGATGCGCGACTGCACTTCGCCGTCTTTAGTTTTGCTCGATGAAGTCGGCACGGGAACCGACCCGGACGAAGGTTCGGCGCTCGGCGTGGCGATTGTTGATTATTTTCGCAAAAAGTGCGAAGCGCAAGTTGTCGCTTCGACGCATTATCGCGGGCTGAAAATCTACGCCGCAAACGACGAAAATGTGATAAATGCTTCGGTCGAATTTAACGAAAAAACTCTTCAGCCGACTTACAGACTTTTAACCGGAATGGCGGGCGCATCAAGCGGAATCGAGATTGCGCGGCGTTTCGGAATTCTTGATGAAGTCATCGAAACGGCGCGGAAAAATTTGGATATTTCCGCCCGCGAAGCCGAAAATTATCTGCACAAACTGCAAAAGGAAACGCGCCAAGCGACAGATCTGCGCCGCGCACTCGAAGAAGAACGCGAAGCCGTCGCGATGAAATACGCCGGACTTGAAATCGAAGCAAGCAAAAAGGAAAAAGCGCGGCAGAAGGAATTTGAACAGGAACTCGGCGAAATTCTGAGTGGTTTTGAACGCCAATCAAAAGCATTTATCAAAACAATCGAAGACAAAGCGTTAAAAAATAAACTCGAAAAAGAACGCCTCGCCCGCAAAGCCGAACTCAACCGCGCCGTTGTCAATAAGATCCAAAATCCGCAGAAGAGTGGACAGTGGTCGGTGGTCGGTGGTCAGATGAAAGAATCGGCAACGAACAACGAACAACGAATAACGAACAAACCGATCGGGATCGGCTCGAAAGTTTTGACGAGCTTCGGCAATGTCGGAAAAGTCGAGAAAATTGACGGCGAATCGGCGGAAATTCTCGTCGGTTCGATGCGTCTGCGCGAAAAACTTTCCAATCTCAAAGCCGTTTCCGAAACCGCCGTGTCCGCCGCGCAAACGCCGGAATCACGCGGCGAGAAGCTGCAAAAACAGGCAAAAGATTCAAATTTAAGACTGGAAACCGAAGACATAAACGCCGAATTAAATCTGATCGGACAAACGACCGCCGATGCCGAATACGAACTCGACCGCTTTTTAGACGAATCCTACATCGCCGCGCTTCCAAAAGTGCGAATCATTCACGGCTTCGGCACGGGTGCGCTGAAAAATTTCGTTCATCATTTTTTAAAGGGACATCCGCACGTCGAAAAATACGGCTTCGCCCCACGCGACCAAGGCGGAAACGGCGCGACCGTGGTTGAATTGAAACAATAGACATCTTTCCAAATAATTATTTTTAACGCCAAGCCGCCAAGAGACAAAGACGCAAAGTTTTTATTAAGCTGACGGTCAATAAAAATTAACTTTTTAAGCGTCAATTATCAAGAGTTTCAGAAGCATCAAACAAATTTCTTTGCGCCTTGGCGACTTTGCGCCTTGGCGTTAAAATTTTCGTAAAATTTACTCTCTTTTTATTTAGGAAAGATGTCTGGTAAAATTATTGACAAAAAATCATATCAAGCGGAAAATTTGAACTATGAATTCAACAATAGAATTATCTCTGCCGAAAAATGTTGATGTCAGCGATTTTGAAGTAAAAATGATTGTCGCCGCCAAACTCTATGAACTCGGCAAACTTTCTTCGGGACAAGCCGCCGATGTTGCAGGCTTGTCAAAACGCGCATTTTTAGAACTTTTAGGCAAATATAATGTTTCCGTTTTCGGCTATGATGAAAAAGACTTGGAAGAAGATTTGAAAAATCTATGAGCCGCGAAATAATCATCGCCGATGCAAGTTGTCTCATTGTATTAGAAAATATTCAAGAATTATCGCTTCTCGAAAAACTTTTCGGCGAAGTTCTCATCACCGAAGAAGTAAAAGACGAATTCGGACTCGATTTGCCGGAATGGTTGAAGGTTCGAGAAGTAAAAAACCACTCAAAAAAAGAGGCTCTGAATTTGATTTTAGACCAAGGCGAAGCGAGTTCTATCGCTCTGTGTTTGGAAAATGCCGAAAGCGTTTTAATTATTGACGAGAAAAAAGGTCGCCGAATCGCCCGGGAATTAGGTTTGAAAATCATTGGCACGCTCGGCATAATCTTAACGGCAAAAGAAAAAGGTTTGATTGATTCGATTGAAGATATTTTAGAAAAACTCGAAAATGCCGATTTCCGAATTTCGCCAACATTGAAAACGAAAATTTTAGACAATTCATAAAAAAATTCGGCTTCGCCTCGCCTGATTAAGAAGGAAAGGCATGATCATTGTCGAATTAAAAAGGTAAAAAGAGAAAAACTATGAAATTACAAAAAATCATTTTCGCTTTTATAATTTTGTTTATTTCTTTTCAAATTCATTTTGGACAGGAACGTAAAAGTGATTTGTATTTATTTGATTCTGTTACCGAGCCGAATTGCGAATATCTATTAAATCGGCTTGATTCTCAGGCTGTCGAAATTCAAAACAATCCTGAATCTGTTGGCTACATAGTCATTTTTGGCGGTTCAAATCCGGTCGAAAATCAATTTATCGAGCGTTTTGTAAGGTCGCATTTTGTTATGAAAAAACAAGATAAAAACCGTTTTATAACATTAACCACAAAAGGCGACGAAAAAACAAAAATCGAGTTTTGGATTAGTAAAAGAGGGGGAAAACCTTTAATTAATGAAATTAAGTTTGATTATATTCTGGAAAATATTTCAAAGCCGGTTCTGTTTGTTCAAGATGCAGTTGAAATCGCCGATAATGACGGGAAACTTATATTTTTCGGCGATTGTGCCGCTTGCTGTCTGCGGACTATAAATATATATGTTTTGTCTGAATTTTTAAAAGTTAATCCAAAAATAAATGCCCAAATTACTATCAAGAACAAATCAAAAAAGGGCGCAGACAAATTAGCAAAGCTGATCTTAGATGAAGCTGAAAAAGAATTTCAAATCGAAAGCAATCGTCTAAAAATAAAATATGGCGGTAAAGGTCAATGGAATGTTTCAGATGAATATTTGAATAAATTGTCTGATGTTGAAATCTGGCTCGTGCCGCAAAAACAAAAATAAAATCACTTTTACTAAAATTTGACAAACAGATAATGAAAAGACGCGAATTTATTACACTTTTATCGGCTTCGGCGGCTGGTGCGGCAATTGGGTTGAGCGCGGAAAAATCGAAGGCGCAGCAGAAATTGCCGAATGCGGCGCAGTGGCTGCGTTCGGGACCGATGCTCGGTCATTGCGAAATGACCGAAACGGAAATCTGGCTTCAGACTACGGATGCGCGCCGCGCCGCGATTCGTTTTTGGAAACGCGATTCTCCGCAAACAGCACGTTTGAGCGAAGCGGTGAAGACTTCGGCAGAAAATGATTTTATCGCGCGTTTTAAGTTATCAAGGCTCGAATTCGGAACGCGTTACGATTACGAAGTTTATCTTGACGGTTTGCGCGTTAATCTGCCGTTTGAAACTTCCTTCCAGACGCAAAAGATGTGGCGTTGGAGAACGAAAAGCGACGAAGAAATTCCGTCTTTCAGAATCGCCATCGGTTCGTGCGCTTATATCAATGATGCCGATTATGACCGTCCGGGAACGCCTTACGGCGGCGATTATCATATTTTCAAAACAATTGCCGCGCAAAAACCCGATGCGATGATCTGGCTCGGCGACAATATTTATTACCGCGAAGCCGATTGGCTTTCGGAAAACGCGATGCGCTACCGCTACGCGCACGGACGCTCGCTCGCGGAAATGCAGGCGTTGCTTGCTTCGACGCATCATTACGCGATCTGGGACGATCACGATTTCGGTCCGAATAATTCCGACCGCGCTTATCGAACGCGCGAAACGTCCTTAAAGATTTTCAAGGATTACTGGGCAAACGCCGTTTACGGAACGGCTGAAACTCCGGGCGTTTTCGGCAGTTTTGAATGGAACGATGTCGAATTTTTTCTGCTCGACGACCGCTATCACCGCATGCCGAACCGCACCAAAGAATCCGGCGAAAAACTGATGTTCGGGCGCGAGCAGATGCAGTGGCTCAAAGATTCGCTGATTTCGAGCAACGCGCCGTTTAAGATCATCGCCAACGGCAGTCAGATGATGAATTCGGTCGCGCCCGATGAAGGTTGGGCGCAATTTCCCGAAGAGCGCAAAGATTTGATTAATTTCATCCGCGAAAACCGGATTCGCGGCGTTTTATTCATCACCGGCGACCGCCATTTTGCCGAACTCATCAAGCACATCGAACCCGAACTTTATCCGCTCTACGATTTTACAACCAGCCCGCTCACCTCCGGCACGTTCAAACCGACAAAAGGAGACGCAGATAACCCGGAAATCATTCCCGGCACACTTGTTACGGGCGTTCGCAATTTCGGAATCATCGAAGCGTCCGGCACGGCAAAGGACAGAAAATTGACTCTGAAAATCATTGACGCGTCCGGTAAACAGTGGTGGACGCACGAAATCAGAGCCGATGAATTAACATTTCCGAAGGCATAAAATAACCCAAATTGCCAGTTATAAAACTTTTAAATTTTTTACCGCGAAAAACGCGAAAATTAAAGTAAAACCAATCAATAATTCTTTCTTTTTCGCGTTTTTCGCGTTTTTCGCGGTTAATATTTTCAGTAATCTTCCTAACTGGCAACTTGAGTTAAAATAGTTTGAAATCAGCAACTGATAAAATTCTGTTGGTGATATAATCGAAAAATCAGGAGAATAAATTTATGCAAACCGAAATTATCGAACAAATAATTCATTTGCCGATTGCCGAAAGAGTCGAGATTATCGAACAAATTTCGCGCAGTGTCAGCCGAGATTTGCGGGAAAGTAAAATCGAAAAATCTTCGCAAGATGAACGAAATGCCGCATATCTGCGTTTGCGCGGAATCGCATCAGTCGAAGGAAAAACTCCTCCAACCGATGAAGAAGTAAAAGAAGATTTTATGAATTATTTATCGGAGAAACATAAATAATGCGTGTATTGCTCGATACAAATGTTGTTTTGGATTTTGTTTTGCAACGCCAACAGTTTTTCACGGAAGCTGACGAAATTTTTCTGCGCTTAAAAAACGGTGAATTTGAGGCTTTTGTTTCGGCTATTACGCCAATAAATGTTTTCTACACAACCCGCAAAGAAAAAGACAAAACTACTGCATTTTCGGCAATTGAAGAACTTTTGATACTTGTTAAAATCGCTGAAAGCAATAACCGAATTTACCAAAATGCACTTATCTTAAATTTTAGCGATTACGAAGATGCCGTTCAACACGAATGCGCCGTCGCAGAAAAGTTAGACGCAATCGTTACGCGCAACACGAAAGATTATAAAAATTCAACAATTACCGTTTATTCTCCGGGCGAATTTCTGCAAATTTTACAAACAATTTAGTGCTTTACGACCAATATTTCATTGATGACCTGAAAAACCGCGCTGATCTGGTGCGGATTATTGAGCCTTACGCGGAACTCAAGAAAAAAGGCGCGAATTGGATGGGCTGTTGTCCGTTTCATCAGGAGAAAACGCCTTCGTTTTCGGTCAATCCGGCGAAGGGTTTTTACAAGTGTTTCGGGTGCGATAAAGGCGGAAATGCTTATACTTTTCTAATGGAAATCGAGGGTTTATCGTTTCCTGAAGCGATCAAACGCGTGGCGGAAATTTCGGGCGTTCCGCTGCCCGAACCGATTGATGATGATAATTTCCAGAAAAATAAAAAGCGGCGCGAAGAGAAGAAAAAGATCGCCGATGAAGTTATCGAACTCAATCAATACGCACTGGAATTTTGGGAAGCGCATCTGCAGGAAGACAATCCGCATTCGAAAGAAGCGCGGGAATATTTAGAAAATCGCGGCATTTCGCTCGAAACTCAGAAGAAATTCCGTATCGGTTTTGCGCCGGAGAGTTGGGATTCGGTTTTGAATTTATTAAAGGACAAAGGCGCGAGTGAAAAACTGATCGAAGCAAGCGGTCTGGTCAGCGTCAATGAGGAAAAAAATCGCGTTTATGACCGTTTTCGCGGGCGAATAATGTTTCCGGTTTTGGATTTGAGCGGAAATCCGATCGCGTTCGGTGCGCGAATTCTTAGCAAAGGCGAGCCGAAATATCTGAATTCGCCCGAAACTCCGGCTTATACGAAAGGCGATCAACTCTACGGACTTTTTCAGAATAAAGAGGAAATCCGCAAGAAAAAATTCGTCATTTTGGTCGAAGGTTATCTGGATTTAATTGCGCTTTATCAATTCGGCGTGCAGAATACGGCGGCGAGTCTGGGAACGGCTTTTACGGAAAATCAGGCAAAACTCTTGGGGAGATTTGCTAAGCGCGTGGTTGTTAATTATGATGGAGACAGTGCAGGAATAAAGGCGGCGCGAAGAGCTATTGATACGCTGATTACTGCGGATTTCGACATCAAGGTTTTAATATTACCTGACGGGCAGGACCCGGACGATTACATCCGCGAACACGGCGCAGAAAGCTATAATCATCTGAGAGGACAAGCCTTTCCTTACTTACAATTCGTTTTAGAACAAGTTGCGGGAACGCGCAACCTCGCCAGCCCGCGCGGAAAAGCGGAGGCAATCGAGGAAATTATTCCCGTTTTGTCGGCTGTCCGAAATCCGATTCAAAAACGTGAATCTTTTGATCAAGCGATGAATTTTCTGCGCGTCGAAGATTCGATTCTGAAGCGCGATTTATGGAAATCCGTCAAAACCGGTTCACGCGTTCAAACCGAAACCGTCAAACAGCAGGTCGCGCGGGCGACGCAGGCGAAAATGACGGTTGCCGAACAGAACTTGCTCGAACTTCTGATCTACGATGAAGAATTGCGCAATATAATTCTGCCGCAGATCGAAGAAACCGATTACGAAACTCTGTCAACGGCAAGCGTTTTTCGCGCGCTTTTTGAAATCCGGAAAAACGGTCTGGAATTTTCGAGCGAAAATCTGCTCGATCTGACAAGCGATGACGCGGGCGCGAGTGATTTTGTTCCCGTTCTGCTGATGAGCGAACCCGGACGCGATGCGGGCGAAGCGATTGACGAAGTTTTAACGGAAGCCGAAAACTGCGTCGCAACCTTGAGAGCGATGGCGATTTCGCAAAAAATTCTGGAAATCAGTCAGGAAATGGTTTATGCCGAACAAAACGAAGATATAGCTTTGCGCGATGAATTGGTCGTCAAACAGATCGAGCTCGCCCGGATGAAACGCGATCTGGAAAAAAGAATCGCCGGAAATTGATTTTTCCGGGTTGAGCAAAATTTTTGTCTGTAAATGCGGCGAATTTCCGCTTTATTCAGATAGAAGATTTAATTACACTTTTTCGCGCTTTTTCGCATCTAATGGCGTTGACTTCAGAGAGAATCGCGGTATTTAGGCAGTTTTTTGCTGAAGACTGCCTAAATACTCGGTTTCGTTCTTTAGTTTAAAGATAAAAACTGATATATTTCTCGGTTTCGTCTGGTTTGAAACTTTTTCACCTGAAGGGGCGTTTAATTACATTTTACAAACAACGATTAAGAAGTACAGATAATCAAAATTTTATTTAACTAATTATGGCAGAATACGACGATAAAGAAGATTTGAAAGAAGATTTGATGGATCGGTTGATCGCACTCGGCTCGAAGAAGAAATTCCTGAGTTTTGAGGTGCTCAACCGTGAAATTCCCAACAAAATGATGTCGCCCGATGAGATCGAAGATGTTTTAAGCCGGCTCGAAGGCGCAAATATTACGGTGGCGGATGCCGACCAGCTTCTTCTCGAACAAGCGGCGCAGCTGGCGCTCGACGATGCGGACGAAGACGAAGACGATCCCGATTTAGACCTGTCCGCCGGAACGCTCGATAAATCGAACGATCCGGTGCGCCTCTATTTGCGCGAGATGGGCGTTGTGCCGCTTCTTACGCGCGAAGGCGAAGTCATCATCGCCAAACGCATCGAACGCGGCATTATAAAGACGCATAAATCCATCTCGCGTTCACCGATTGCGGTCGAAAGACTGCTGCAGATCGGCAGAGATCTGGTAGCCGGAAAGGCGAGCATTCGTGAAATTGTCAAGTTTTCCGAACAAGCTGAACTCAGCGGCGAAGAAGACAAGGTTGACGAATATCTGCGCTGGACGCTCGAAGGCATCGAGCATATCGAGGAAAATTACAAAAAAGCTCTGAGCGCATTAGAAAAAATGCGCGACGAGCAGAAAAAATCGAAAGGCAAGACATCGAAAAAACTGACCGTTTTAAGGCGGCTGGTGGCGCGTTCGCGCATCGAGGTCGCGCAGGAAATCAAGCAGCTCGAACTGACTGACCGCGCGATTCAGCTTTTAATTAACGCGATTCGCAAGGTTTCCGACGAAATCAGAAAAAACGAGCGCACCATCAGAAAAGCGGAAGAAATGTTGGAAGGCAAAAAACTTTTGCCGGAAGAAAAGAAGGAATATAACCGCAAAACCGAAGAAGCGAAGAAATTTATCGCGGAAATCGAAGACCGCTATCATCTTTCGAATGCGCGCATCAAGCGTTCGCTGCAAAAAATCCTGGTCGGCGAACAGGAAACCGGACAGGCGAAGCGCGAACTCGTCGAGGCAAATCTCAGACTGGTTGTTTCAATCGCCAAAAAATACACGAATCGCGGTCTGCAATTTCTGGATTTGATTCAGGAAGGCAACATCGGTTTGATGAAGGCGGTTGATAAATTCGAATGGCGGCGCGGCTATAAGTTCTCGACATACGCAACCTGGTGGATTCGTCAGGCGATCACCCGTGCGATTGCCGATCAGGCGCGAACGATCAGAATTCCCGTGCATATGATCGAAACGATCAATAAATTGATCCGCACCTCGCGGGCGCTCGTTCAAGAACTCGGCAGAGAGCCTTCGAGCGAAGAAATCGCCAAGAAGATGGACATTTCGGTTTCAAAAGTGCGAAAGGTTTTAAAGATCGCGCAGGAACCGATTTCACTCGAAACGCCGATCGGTGAAGAAGAAGATTCTCACTTGGGCGATTTTATCGAAGACAAATCCATTTTAAATCCGGCGGAATCGGTAACTTTCTCTAATTTAAGAGAAATTACCGATGAAGTTTTGGCAACCTTGACGCCGCGTGAGGAAAAAGTTATCAAAATGCGTTTCGGACTCGGAAACACCGGCTCGGAACACACGCTCGAAGAAGTCGGGCAGCATTTCGCCGTCACGCGCGAACGCATCCGCCAGATCGAAGCGAAGGCTTTGAGAAAACTGCGTCATCCGTCGCGTTCAAGACGTTTGAAGGCGTTTTTGGAAGGAAAGCAGTAAGCTAAAATTTATTTGCGATTTTTGATTTGCGATTTGCGATTGCTAAAATAATAATAGCGATTGTAAATCGCAAATTTGCTTTAAACGGAGAATTTCTACGGCAGTCTTAACACTAGAAAAACTGACCGCAAAAACTGAAAAATTAATCGAAAAACCTTATCGAGCCGAAAGTCAAGCGGAAATCATAAATGGAGAAATAGTTGGATTTATGTCCACAAAAAAAACGGTAGGGTCGCACATTTTATGATAAGAACAACAAGCAAAAACGCGCCGATGCGCGTTTTTGCTTGTCTGATATTTAAAATCTTTCTGAAAAATTAGATTGAACCGTTGATTACTCAACCCGGCTGACTTTTACTTCTTTACCCGAAGCGTCAACGAATTTTGTAATAACGCCGTATTCCGGGGAAATAAAACGACCTTTTCTGCCTTTTTCGTTCGGGTTAAACGTGCCGAACGTCAGCGATTCGGTGTCAATGACCTGAAAATTCTCCTGATCGTCGCATTTGACACGCGCCCAGAATCCGCTCAAGTTTGTCGTGATATTACATTTTACGCTCCCGACCAGATAATCGCCGTCCAATTTATTTTCGGCGGCGGCGGCTTTTATATCGGCTTCCGGCATCATCCCGTATTCCAGAATCGCTCCCAAATCTTCCGAATCGCTGTAAACGATGCTCTCTATTTTCCAGACATTCGACGCGGTATTTTCTCTTAAGAAAGAAAAATACACCTCGTCGTCTTTGCCGAAATTCTTAAATTTGACCTTGACCATATTGTTTTCATCGGCTTTTTCGACGATAAAATCGGTGATGTCCGTATCCTGCGCGTTGTATAGCGGATCGGCGTTGTAGCCTGTATCGGATGCGGCGGTTTTCCAGATCAAATCGCCTAATTCCCTGACGAAATATTTATCAACCAAAGCGCGATTTTTGGTTTGGATAAACGGATTCGTCGCCTCGTTTTTCTGCGCCGCGTATAAATTTTTCACCAATTGTTCGGGCGTGTTCGCGCCGGTTGCAGCTTTTGCGTCCTTCGCCGCATTATTTTTAACGGCAAGCGATTTTACGGATGAGACCGACATTATTTTTCCGGAACTCGAAAGATCGGCTTCGAGTCCGGGAACTTTGCACGGACTTTCACCGTCAATTTCTCCGACAAATTCGCATTGTTCGCCGTCTTTGCAAGCCGCTAAAATCTTTTTGCCGGCTTCGGAATTGTTCGTAAAACAATAGCCCGCGTAATCGCCCGATTCTTCGCCGAAGTAAAGAATGACGGATTCGGTTTTGCCGACCTGCAAAGTTCCGCTGATGCCGGTATTTTCATCGTCAAAGCTCGCGCCGTCGCGCAGCCAGGTGCCGTTGCCCTGCGGATTCCTCCCCGCTTTCAGATCGGCAAGCGAATTGAAATTCGTCAAGGTCATTTCGTTCATTTTTCGGCTTTCATCCGCAGACATCGCCACGCTGATGAATTTTGAAAAATACGCGTCTTTCGCCGGACTCGTAATTTCCAGTAAATAAATATCGCTGCCCTTCGGGGTAATATCGCGGTATTTATACGTTTGAGTTTTATTCCCTTTACTGTCGAATGTTATCGTCGCGTTTTCAATAGACATTTGAAAAGCACGCATATTTGACCAAATGCCGATGTATCCAGCCTGCGCTTTCGATTGAGCAAAACCAATCGAAGCGAATGCTAAAAAGCACACGAATAGAACAATAATTTTATTTTTCATATTTTTTTGATTTTTGTCGGTGTTTTCAAAATTTATGGAAAGAGCAAGGGGAACTAAAAAAAAAATATGTTTGAAATTACGTGGGGAAAAACGAAAAATTTCAATGCTTTTTCAGCTGAACTCAACCAAACTATCAACCAATATCGCGCTAGTCCAGCACAGAACGCAAAACTTCCCTAGCCAAATTCTAAAGTGTTGCAAGATATAAGTTTTTTATATTCAGGAACGTAATTTATGGATAGCGTAGATAAGGCTTTTAGTTAAAATTTATTTTTCATTTTGGACAACATTTTTCGTTAGAAGTTTCGACATTTTTCGCAAAAATACAACGTGATATAATTTCCCTCGTAAATTTATTCAATTTCAATGAAAATTATGACAACAGATTTCCTGACCGGCACGGTCAAAGGTCCGGGCGAATTGCCGCACGAATATCTTTTTATTACGAAAGACAACACGAAAACGCGCATCGGCGAATTTGTTTATTACATCGTCAAAGTCGGCGATGAATCAAGACAGATCATCGGCACGATCAAATCGCGCAAACTCGTGCGGAATTTGCCCGATGCTTTTTTGTCCGACCCGAATACGCCGCCTTCGATGGTTTCTGCCCTGATCGGTTTGGACGGCGACGGCTGCGAGATTTATGAAATTACGGTCGAAACGATCGGTTATTTTTCCAACACTTTAAAGGATTTCGTCAATCCGCGAATTCCGCCGAATCCGGGCGATGCGATCTTTCTCGCTTCGAGCGAAACGCTTGCACAGATGCTTTCTCCGAAACAATTTCAACAAATCGGTTCGGCGCATATCGGTTCGCTTTTAACCAGAGAATCGGGCGAAGTTCCGGTTGTATTGTCGGTCAAAGATGTCGTTTCGACGCATCTGGCGATTTTGGCTTCGACGGGTTCGGGAAAATCCTATACGGCGGGCGTTTTTGTCGAGGAATTGATGAACAAATACAACCGCGCCGCCGTGCTTATAGTTGACCCGCACGGCGAATATCACACGATGAGTTCGATTATGGGCGACGCGCAATTTTTCGGCGAAGACGGTTATCGCCCGGAAGTGAAAATCTACACGCCCGACAAAATAAAAGTGCGCTTTTCGACCTTGACCGAAGCGGACGTAAAATACCTTCTGCCCGAAGGAACATCGGATAAAATGGCGCATTTTCTGGCGCAGGCTTTTCGCTCGCTGCAAGAAAAATTAAAAGCCGAACGCCGTCAGGATTACGCCTACGCCTACCACGATCTGCGCGACGAAGTGAACGCGCAGAAATACGGCGACGAATCGAAAAAAGATGGTTCGGGCGGCAATGTTTCTTCGATTGACGGACTTTTGTGGCGTTTGGATTCGCGTTTCGACAAACCGGACAGTATTTTTTCCGCGCAGGATCACATTCCGCTCAAAGACTTATTCGCCCCGGGACGCTGCACGATCTTGCAATTATCCGACATCGAACAGCACGAACAGCAGGTCATCGTCGGCACTCTTCTGCGCCGCGTCAATAAGGCACGAATGCTGACGACACGCGGAGAAGCCGCGCCGAATACGGAAAACTTTTTGAATTATCCGGTTTTTACGCTCCTTGAAGAAGCGCACCGCTTCGCGCCCGCCGGAGCGAGCGTCGTTTCGACCAATATTTTGAAACAAATTTTATCGGAAGGCAGAAAATTCGGTGTCGGCATCGGTTTAATCACGCAGCGACCGGGCAAATTGGATCAGGACGTTCTCTCGCAATGTATGACGCAGATCATTATGCGCATCGTCAATCCGATTGACCAGCAAACCGTCGCCCAGACGGTCGAAGGCGCAGGACGCGCGATGCTTGCCGAACTTCCCGCCCTAACCAAAGGTCAAGCCGTAATTTCAGGAGTCGGAATCAATACGCCCGTCATGTGCCGAATTCGCCCGAGATTAACCAAACACGGCGGCGAAACCTTCGACGCGCCCGACGAATGGATGCGGTGGCATTCGTCCGATTCCAAAGACAAACGCGAAATGAGCGATGCGCCTTATCTGAAACCGGGTTCAGATAAAAAGCCGGAAAAAATTGGGAATATTAGGATTTAATAAGTTTTTAGAGTAAATTGAACAAATGACTTACGCAATTCAAAAAGAAGTTGGATATGAACTAAATAGGTTGTATTCGGAGGATTTGCCTGTTCACGAATGGTATAGATTTATTTTGTCGTTTCCTCCGCATTTAGTTCGCAATTACATTGATAAATTTAATTTAGCGGATGATTCGGTAGTTCTCGATCCTTTTTGCGGAACTGGAACAACATTAGTTGAATGTAAAAAGAACGGCATTGCAAGCGTGGGCTTGGAAGCCAATCCGGTTGTGCATTTTGCGGCTACGGTCAAAACATCTTGGAATGTCGATTTTGAATTATTAAAACTACACGCTGATAAAATAGCTGAAACTGCGTCGGAAGCATTTGCTCAAGATAATATAAGTGATGTGCCTTTTGAACTACAAAATGATAATTACAAATCGTTGCGGCAGTTGAGTGAAGAAAAAGAAAAGTTAATCATAACCAATTCCATTAGTCCTTTGCCTCTTCACAAAGTCCTAGTTCTTATTGAAAAGATCAACGATTTTTCTTGTAAGCAATTTACTCCGTACGAACGTCTTGCGTTGGCGAAAGAGTTGGTTTTTTCTATAAGCAACTTAAAATTCGGTCCCGAAGTCGGAGTCGGAAAGAAAAAGAATGATTCGGAAGTTATCGGTGTCTGGAAAAGAGCAGTTGATTCGATGGCTAAAGATTTAGAAACTGTTCAATCAATTAAAAATGTTCCGTCAATTGTTCATCTGGCTGATGCTCGAAAAATAAGCGATGTCATCGCGCCTGAAAAAAGGATAGATGCAGTGATAACTTCTCCGCCTTATCCTAATGAAAAAGATTACAGCCGAACCACGAGATTAGAATCTGTTTTACTTGGGTTTATGGAAGAAAAAAGCGATTTACGAAAACACAAAAAAGCGTTATTACGATCTAATACAAGGGGAGTTTACAAAAGCGATGATGATGAAAAATGGATAAATCAAAATAATCGTGTTATTCAATTAGCAAAAGAAATCGAAGAAAAAAGAATTTTCTTAAATAAAACTTCCGGTTTTGAGAAATTATATCATCGGGTCGTTTTATTGTATTTTGGCGGCATTGCCCGTCATTTGGAAGATTTGAAAAAATACCTCAAACCGAGAGCAAAACTTGCTTATGTGGTTGGCGATCAGGCTTCATATTTACAAGTTATGATAAGAACCGGAGAGATAATCGCCGAAATTGCCGAACAATGCGGCTATGAAGTAACCGGAATAGACCTTTTCAGGACAAGATTCTCGACCGCAACCGGACAAAATCTTCGTGAAGAAGTCGTTTTATTAAAGTGGAATGGTTGAGAGTAACAAATGAGCAATCCAAATAGATATGCATTGATTATAGAGAAGATTTTCGAGAGAAACTTTAAAGAAGGGTTGACTTCGGTAAAGTTTGAGAGAAAAGAAATAATATCTACTGCCCAAGAACTTGGAATTGATTTGCCTTTGAATCTTGGTGATGTAATTTATAGCTTTAAATTCAGAACGCCATTACCTACGAAAATCCAGAAAAAAGCACCTGAAGGAAAAGAATGGGTAATTGTAAACAAAGGTCGTTCTCTATATTCGTTTGAAGCAAAAAATGTATCAAGAATAATTCCCGATCCGATGCTGACGACAACTAAAATTCCTGACGCAACTCCGGGAATGGTGATAATGTATGCTTTGGATGATGAACAGGCTTTACTAACAAAACTTCGATATAATCGGCTTTTAGATATTTTTACCGGGTGTAACCTGCTATTCGTTGCAAAATCATTTAAGAACAACAGTTAAAAATGTCGGGCAAGTTGAAACGGATGAAATCTATGTCGGAATAGATAAAAAGGGCGCACAATATGTCTTTCCGGTTCAAGCAAAAGGCGGAACGGATGAATTAGGCGTTGTTCAAATCGAACAAGACATCGCTTTGTGTGCAGATAAATTTCCAAATTTAAGGTGTCGTGCAATTGCTGCTCAATTTATGCAAGAAGGTGTAATCGCTATGTTTGAGTTTAATTTTCAAGAAGGCGAAATCAGAAAAGAATCTGAAAAACATTACAAATTAGTTTCGCCTGAACAATTAAGTCTGGAGGAAATTCAAAAGTATCAAAGTAAACCCGACAATTAAGGATTTATAATTCTTCTCATCATTGCCAAAGTCAATAAACATTATAACTCTGCGATTCTCGCTGAGAACGCGGGAAATGATTCAATCACTCAATTGAGAGGCAAGCAGCAATTATTACAATTTGTCGACACTTTCAGCGTCGGATATTTTTTCTCGGCGAATTTCCTACGGTTTCACCGCAGGCTATAATATTTGTCGCCTCTGGCGACGTGAATGGCGATTTTTCGGTGCAGAAAATTTATGAGTTAAAATGTTTTTGCGTTAATATACATTTGAGAGGTAAAAATTATGACACATTCGCTGACAATTGAAATTCCTGAAATTGTTTATCAGTCTTTGGTCGAAGAAGCCGCGCAGAAAGGGAAAAGAGCGGAAGATGTCGCCGTTGAACTTTTAGAAATGTTGGCAAGTGATCGTAAACTCGATTTGGATGAATTCGAACGCCTTGCCGATCTTCTTGCCGATGAATTCGAGAAACGTCTGCCCGCAGATTTTAAAGGATTATCCGATTATGCAATGAGCCGCGAAGGAATTTACGAAGACCATTTATGATATATCTCACCGACACGAATTTCGCGCTCCGCTTTGCCTTCAAACAAAATCCGCAACATCAGATAATCAGGCAAGCCGTCAGAACTTTGATAAAACGCGGAGACGAAATTTGCATCGTTCCGCAAACCTGCGTCGAATTTTGGAATGCTGCGACTCGCCCCACAAAAAATAACGGTTTCGGCTTTTCGCTTTCCGATGCTGATTTTTTCCTGCGTTTGATTGAGAGAGTTTTTCCGCTTCTGCCGGATAATGAAAATGTCCATAAAGAATGGCGCAAATTAATTGTCAATTTCGGTGTTTCCGGTGTTCAAGTTCACGACGCGCGAATCGTCGCGGCAATGTCGGTTCATCAGGTTAAACATATTCTGACTTTTAACACTTCGGATTTTACGCGTTATTCAAGCATCGGCATCGTTGCCGTTGATCCTAAAATTCTCTAGAATTTCGACGCGCCCGACGAATGGATGCGGTGGCATTCGTCCGATTCCAAAGACAAACGCGAAATGAGCGATGCGCCTTATCTGAAACCGGGTTCAGATAAAAAGCCGGAAAAAATTGGGAATATTAGGATTTGATAATTTTTTTTTGGAGCAATTTAAAATGGAACCTGTTTACCCGGTTTATTTAGATACACCAATGTGACTCTGCCTTTCTTGCATCCTTGAAAGGCGGAGTTATGGAAGAAGCAACCGTAGAAAGAATTCTAAACAAAAGTCGGCGAAGGCTTCTGGTGGAGCAAAAATTTCAAATCTAATATCGGCATTTGTTGACTCAAATGCTCGCGCTGAACTTTCAAGAAACGTAGCTGAAAATCTTGAATCTCAATACAATGGAACAGTGAAATTTCCCGAAGCTGGTTTATTTATCTTAACCATTGTTCTGTCTGGGCAAGTTCGTCTATTTTTTTCTCCAAAGCATTTAAATTTTTCATTGCTTCGGTGCCATGACAGCCGGCATAGCGTGTAACCGATTTTGTGATATCGCCGGTTTTGATAGAAGTAGCGGCAAAATAACTATGTGTCCAATAGTCGGGGCAATCCGGTCCTTGACTCTGATAGCTATCTTTTAAAGAGAGGTAATTTATCTTATTGAATTCTTCGATCAGCTGTTGAAGTTGCTCAGGATTAATAGTGCGCTGTGCCGTCGGTATTGTCGTTGATTGCTGTTTACCCTGCTGATCCGCACCGGTCATACTGCCAAAGATTATAACAGTCCCATCACCACTAATTTTTATCGAATAATTTAAAGCACTGCCTCTACCGGAAGGTGTTGAATGGTTTAAGGTAATAATCGTGTCTTTAGTTAAAGGGATATTTTGCTGTGGTGCGGAGGTTTTACATCCCGTATAAGAAATTATCAAAAGAAATATAAGTATAAAGTTTGCAAATTTCATTTTAATTTCCACCTCTTTTTATTAGTGCTTTAACCTTAAAATCGCTGCTGATACCTGTGCCGATGACAACGCGCCGTGCAGAGTGCCAATATTTGCAAAACTATTGATGGCAGTAAGAAAACGCTGAAAATAAAACTCTCAACCTGATACATATTATTCACAACTCCGCAAAGAACGAATTTATTAAACTATTTTGCGGCAAATCATTTTTGATTCTTAATCTGCTCGCTGAAGTTATTTTAAGTTTTCCAGCCCGTTTCAATTCACTCGCCCCGCGACGATTCCATCACTATTAAATGCTTGTTTAGTAAATTTTTGAATTTTAGTTTTCTCACTTTGATGATGTCGTTGCCGACTTAAGTTTCAAATGGAGAATAGTCGGAAATCTGTTGACAAGAATTTATATTTATTACAAAATTACCGCATTGCAAAGATAATCTTTCCTATAAGCGGAGAAACTGATGTTTCGTGTCGGACAAGAGATAGGCAATTATATACTTATCAAAAAATTAGGACGCGGCGGTTTTGGTGAAGTTTGGATGGCTGAACGCCGCGCTAAATTTGCCACTACGCAGGTTGCCGTTAAATTGCCGCTTGACGAACAGGTTGACCACGCCGCCATTGAACACGAAGCGCAACTCTGGGTGAAAGCAAGCGGGCATTCCAACATTCTGCCGATTATCGAAGCTAACGAATACGACGGTCAAGTGGTCATCGTCAGCGAATACGCGCCCGATGGTTCGCTCGAAGAATGGCTGAAAATAAACGGCAAAATGCTCCCGGAAAAAGCCGCTAAAATGACGGTTCAGATTCTCGACGGTTTGGAGTTTCTGCACGCGCGCAAAATCATTCACCGCGATTTGAAACCCGCTAACATTTTGCTGCAAGGCAACACTCCGCGCCTTGCCGATTTCGGAATTTCCCGCGCTCTGCGAACAACCATCGGCGAAAGCCAAAACATTTCAGGAACATTCGCCTATATGTCGCCCGAAGCTTTGGACGGCAAACGCTCGGTGCAAACTGATATTTGGTCGGTCGGCGTGAATCTATATCAGTTTTTGACGGGAATGCTGCCTTTTCCGCAAAAAGAACCGTCCAAATTATTCAGCGCAATAATGACACACGAATTCGAGCCGCTTCCGGATTTCGTGCCGCCGGGACTCCAACATATAATCTGGAACGCATTGATAAAATTGCCCGAAAACCGCTATAAATCGGCGGATCGAATGCGCGAAGATTTGCAGCATTATTTAAACGGCGATTCGGGAAATATTATGCGTTTTCCGGCAGAAACGGTTTTGCCGACCGAGCGTGATATAGCCGTCAAAAAACCGGCGAATTCCGATTCCGTGATTACTTCGGTTAAAGTAAATGCTGTGAATGAAGATGATTCCGGAGAGGAGTTTCTCATCCCGTCCGAGTTTGGATTTGTCGTGCCGCCTAATCCCGCCCCGATACCGCCGCCGCCGCGTAAAATCAGTAATTGGTTGATTTCCGGGGCAGCTGTTTTAGCTTTGGGGACAGCGTATGTAATGATCCGCGAACCTGAGGAGAAACCGATAATAACGCCCACGCCGGTCGTCCAAATCTCCCCGAATAATTTAACCGCCCTCGATTATTCAAAACGCGGTTACGAATGCGGAGAGAAAAACGATAATGACTGTGCGATTGCAAACTACACGAAAGCGATCAGTTTGGATGCCTCTGATTGGACATCATATAACAATCGCGGCGTTTCACACAAAAGGAAAGTCGAATTTGACCTGGCGATGGCAGATTATAACAAAGCCATCGCGATAAAGCCTGATTTTGCCACGGCGTATGATAATCGAGGAAATCTTTATGTTGAAAAGGGTGATTATGATAAAGCAATCAGTGATTATCGACAGGCTTTAATGATCGAGCCGAATAATAAACAAATTCAGGAACACTTAAACACCGCCGAGTTGCGAAAAGTAATCAAAGACGCTTTATCCGGCAACAAACTAAACCCGCAATAAACCCGCACAAGCACGGCGAAACACTTTGATATGACAACCAAGTGAAAATAACATTCGTCCGATTCCAAAGACAAACGCGAAATGAGCGACGCGCCTTATCTGAAACCGAGTTCGGATAAAAAGCCGGAGAAGGTTGGGAATATTAGAATTTAATTTTCGTGATAAAATCTATTTGTATGAAAGTTTTAGAAAAAAACATCCAAATTCGCAAAACTTCTATCAAAGAAGAAACTGACGATCTAAAAAATACGACACCTGCTATGCGTTGGGCGATGATGTGGCAACTCGCACTTAATGCCTGGGCGTTCAAAGGAGAAACCGTTGCTGAACCCGGACTTCAAAGACATATTATCCGCGTTTATCGCCGAGAAAGTTGAATTTCTCGTAGTCGGCGGTTATGCGATGGCGTTTCACGGCTATGTTCGTGCAACGGGCGATATTGATTTGTGGATTCGCGCTTCAGAGGAAAACGCCGAAAAAGTCTGGCAAGCTTTAAAAGTTTTCGGCGCACCGCTTTTTGATTTAAATATCGAAGATTTGAAAACTCCCGGAATGGTATTTCAAATCGGTCTTGTTCCAAGTCGCATTGATGTCATTTCGCAAATTGACGGCGTTGAATTTGACGAGGCTTGGCAGGAACATAAAACCGTAGGAATAGAAGGCTTAATAATTCCCATCATCGGCAAAACTCAACTTCTCATCAACAAAAAATCAACCGGCAGAGCAAAAGACCGCAACGATGCGCTGTGGTTGGAAGATGAATAATTGAAACCGTCATCGGAAAAAAAGTTGGATAAGGCAGGTAAAATCAAGCTTTAATTGGTAAAATAAAGAAATTATGATCGGTCAATATATTTTAAGTGATTATCTTAACCGCGCATTGGCTCAAGCCGAATATGACAAACTCGAAGACGATTCGTTTTTCGGACGCATCCCGTCGTGCAAAGGCGTGGTCGCTTTTGCCAAAACCTTGCGTGAATGCGAAGACGAACTGCGTTCCGTTCTGGAAGATTGGGTTCTCATCGGATTAAAACTCGGACATTCCCTGCCAGTTTTGGACAATATGGATTTAAATAAAACCCCTGAATATGAGCAGTTGGAATCCGTGTAAAAGAAAGGATTTTATCAAACGTCTTCGCGCTCTCGGATTCGAGGGCGTTTATTCCGGCGCAAAACATCAATTTATGATCTACGAAAATAACCGCCTGGCAATTCCCTCGAATAACGAATACTCTGTTCCTCAATTAAAAATGATGCTGCGCGAAGCCGAAGAGATTATCGGGCGAAAAATTTCCGTTGAAGAATGGAATGATTTGCCTTAACCGAGTTCGGGTAAATAACCGAAAAGATTGGCAATATTCGGATATAATGAAGAAAGTTATGAATTCTCAAGTTGAAAATTTCGTTTGTGAATGTGATGAATGGTTAAGAAGTGCCCGTAAATCTGAGAAATTCTTCAAACGATATTCAAATAAAAATTATTGTGTTCTACATTATCCTGACTTTGATAAACTCGATGCTTTTACTGAGGCAGTTCAACGTAAAATAAATTTTAAAAACTACGACTTTAAAGGTGTTTGGTTTCCGACAGAATTTAATTTTCAGAATATTGATTCTCAGGTTGAAATGGATTTTAGTTATGCACATTTCACCAAAGAAACTAAATTTAGTAACACAAAATTTAAGAATAGAATTAACTTTTCATATGCTCACTTTGCTGAAATTGTTTATTTTAATTGGTCTGAATTTCATTTAGAAACAAAGTTTTTTCATTCACATTTTGTAAAAAATGCTTGGTTCTTTAAAACAGAATTTCAGAAACAGGTTGATTTTGGACAAGCAACTTTTGAATCCAAGACATTTTTTCACGAGACAAATTTTATAGGAGAAGCAAATTTTAAATCTGCTAATATTTTTGGCAATATATCTTTCAAATCTGCCACTTTTCAAGATTATTTGAGTTTTGACGGACACTTAAGTCACGAACAATACACCAAAAATACAATTTTTGAATTTCAGGACACTCGCTTTAAAAAACCCGAATTAGTTTCTTTTCATTCAATGACTCTTTTACCTTATTGGTTTGTTGATGTTGATTCGCGCAAATTGGTTTTCATTAACACAAATTGGCATTTTGATATTGAATCTGAAATAAAAGCACTTGAAGCAAGAGGAATATATTATCCAGAAAAACTTTTCCGTATCGCTTGTCAACAACTCGCTACAAATATGGAGGAAAACAACCGATATGATGAGGCATCAAAATTCCGCCAAATTGCATTGGAAATGGAGCGGACGGAAAAAGCAGATTCATTAAGAAAATCTTTTAAAGCCTTTTCAAAAAAACAATCTTATGAAACTGTTACAAATAAAGTATCAAAATATGCACCTGTAATATTTTTCATGCTTGTAAAAGATTTTTTTCTGAAACTTTTTAATCTTTTGCTTCATTATTTCTACAGAATATCAAGTTTTTATGGTGAAAGTTGGAATTGGGCTTTTGTTGTATTGTTAATAATTTTGGCAATTTCAACTTTTTTATACACAACTTCTTACTGTGTATTCAAAGATGGAAAACAAAGTTTCGATATTTGGGAAGCGATTTCATATAGTTTGCGGGTTATGGCTTTGCAACGTCCTGAACCGTTTCCAGAAAATAGTTTTGCCAAGATGGTTGTCGCTTTGCAAACAATCTTCGCACCTTTGCAATTAGCATTACTGGCTTTGGCAATTCGTAGAAAATTTATGCGTTAATTTGTTCGACACTTTCAGCGTCGGCGCATTTTTTCCCTGCAAATTTCCTACGGTTTCACCGCAGGCTATATTGTTTGTCGCCGTTGGCGATGTGAAGCGGATTTTTCAGATGGATTCTAAAAATAATCTGATTTCCGTGCGAACAAATTTATAAATTACTCGCGTTTTGAATGTTTCAGATTTTGTCTTTGATGATAAACGGCGGAGCGAGCGTCAGTTTCAGGACGGCGTAAAAGCCGGTTTGATCGCTTTGGATATGCTCGCCGTATTCGGAAATTACCCGGTGCGTTTCGCCGCCTTCGCGCTCGTAGGTAAATCGGATTTTTTCTTCTCTGTGGTAATTATTGATGCTTATATTTCCTGTTCTGCAAGCGGCGGCGAGGTCGAAATTCTCCGGTTTGCCGCGTTCGTCGCCGTTCGGAAAAATTCTGGCGGCGGACAATTTGCCGGAGATATTTTCCTCGCACCTGAGATGAACCGTCAATTTCGGTTCACCCGAAAACCATCCGTAACCGAAAAAGACAAGAGCGGCGAGCAGCAGAAAACCTGCAATCGCCGCTAAAAGATATCTTTGCTTTTTCATTTGACCGCCTCGTTGACATAATTGACTTCGTCCGTAAATCCCTGACCATTTAAATGAGCTTCGACGGGCGCCCAGTTAATCGGGTTTCCGACGGCGGTCTGCGCGGCGGAAACCATTTTAAACATACCGTGATAGAGCGCGACGGCGAATTTCAAAGTGTCGTCGTTCGAGCGTCCGGCTTTGGTGGCGGCATCAATGCGGATTGCCAGATAAGCGGCGACGACGAAATCTTCGATCGCCGGATATTTAATGACTTCGCTGTAATTTGCCGGAATTTTTGCCGAGTAAGTCGTGAAATCAATCCGGTATGAAGGATTAGGTACGATTGAGAACAATTCGGCGATAAATACACGGTTGACGCAAGCTTGCAGTTCGCTTCCGAACTTTGTTTTGACATCAATATAAGCCGGTTGACCGAGCTGCCCTCTGCCGATTGTCGAACCATCAAACATCCATTCGCCGGGAGTAAGACGGCTGTACTCGGCGGCGTAAATATTTTTGACGAGTTGGGCGGTAACGAGCAACTGATTCTTGGTTTTCCCGGCGTTTCTGACCAGATCAACGCCGTATTCGGGCGTATTGCTTACCGGCTGAAACTGCGTGTCGGCTTTCAGTTTTACCATCGCCGCTATATCTCTCGATGAATACCAACCCATCACGAGTGCCTGATAAAGACGCAAAACGCCTTCGGCATCAAGGGCTGCCAGTTCGGCGGTAGTTGCTCCGTTGATCATATTCTGCGCTTCATTGTCTGTTTGATTAGACGGCGCGGCGCCTAATCTTCTTATAACTTCGGTTGTATCTAATGGCATTTTCGTTTTTCCTCTCAAATAAAAAATTTAGTGTTTCTTTTGGATTAAGTCCGGTTTGGCGCAGACTTAAATTTATGTGGAATTTATCTTTTCCTCTATTAGGAACAATTTCACAGTTGTTTTTTGCCCAAATCTGATTATTTTCGAGTGAAACCCGGATTAAAAATCGGAGTGTTTTTCCGACAAAGAAGACAAAATATTTAAAATTTTAAGTAATACAGACGGCATAAAAACTTTCTAAAATCTCGGCTCACTAAACACATTTAATCTTTAAATAAAAAAGATTTATATGTTAAATTGCTTGTGGGTTAACCTGAATTGATTTAGAAACATCTCGAAAAATAATGTTTATAAAATTGCCGAAAATTATTACGTTTGTTTTATGCTTTGCCTTGTTCGCGCAATCTTTTGCCGTTTTCGCGTTTGAAACCGATCAGTATAATCTGCCGGACGCGCCGCTTGCCGATATCGGTGATGAAGTTTCCGTCTATGTCGAAGAAAATGTGCGTAAAGCGGTCGGGAAAATTAATGAGAAAATCACCGCGAGTAAGGCGTGTTTAAAAAAAAATTCAAAGCCAATAAACTGCACATCGCCCGACAAAGAAAGAGCGAAACTCGAAAAATTGCGCTCGGAAGACGCGATTGTCAAAGAGATTTTCAGACCGCTCGGCGGCGGTATTCCGCCTTTTACGAATTCGGGGACGTGGATGGAAAAACACGAATTCAACCCATCTCCGGCGCGTTACAAAACGTCCTTCGACGATTCGATCTTCAAGGTTTTCCCGTCAAATTATCTGAGCATCAGCGAAACCGTCAAAATTTACGGCGTCGAATTCGGCACGGACAAGATCGCGCATATTTTCCAGCAGGGCTACACTTATTACAAAATTTACAAACATGCCGCGGAAAAAGGTTTATCGCCGGAAAAAGCGGCGCGAAAAGCCAATAATTGGGGACGGATGACCGAGCGCACATTTTACGGAACTCTGATTTCGGGCGTTTATTCAAATGCCGATCTTGCCGCCAATTATGCAGGGATGAAGTTTTATCAGAATTTAACGCACGAAATAAGAATCGGCGAAACAACGCGTCCGGCGATTCTTGTGTTAAAGGACGGATTTTGGGAATTCAACCAGCCGGAAAATTTGCGCGAAAATCTCCTGAAACCTTTTATCACGAATCATTTGAACGAAGCCTTGAATCCCTCGATCTTTATCAAACTTTTCTGGCTTGATTCCTACGTGCGCGAAACCGTCAGAAAACACAGCTGCGCGGCGTGGCGCAAAGAATTTCCCGGTCGAACCCAAACCGATTTTGCCGAAATAACCGAACACTTAAAACTCTGGCACGGCGAAGATTACGGTTTTAAGAACAGCCGTCATTTTATCACCATTGCCAATACTTGTTTCGCCGAACAAGATGAGAAAACCGGCGGGAAACCACGAAGTACTCTGTAAATTAACCTGAGTCTTGATTAGAAAATCAGCAATGTTTTTAACACAGATGCACACAGATTTAAGATGATAAGGACAGATAATTCATTGATTTAGAAACATTCATTGGTCTTTATCTTGCCTTTATCCGGCTTCATCTGTGTGCATATCTCTAGTGTTAAATTTTCTCTTGTATCTCTAATCAAGACTGGAGTTAAATTAAGTTTCTTAATAATTTCAGATTTCAAATTAAAGATTAAAGAGAATTTCCTAAAAATATCGGGAATGAAAATGTTAAAAAATTAAAAAACAAACTACGAAGAAACACGAAAATAAATCCTTCTACTCTAAAAGACAGCGTGTTTGTTAGCGATTAATTATTTCCGTTAATTTCTATGGAATAAATTCCGGTTCGTCTAATTTATAAAGCTCTTTGGCGTTGGTGTCCGCCAAATCCTTTCTGACCAGCAAAAGCAAATCCACGCCCGGTCGCAGCGGGTATTCGCCTTCAAATTTATAATGTGCGCCGTATCTTTCGTTGAGTTCGTCCTTTTGTTTTTGGGAGGCGACGATCATTTCCGCCGTATTGACATCAATCAAACTGCCGCCGAATTTGGCGTTTTTGTAATCGTTCAGATACCACGGCATTGACCAGTATTCGGGCGAAACGATCTCGATGGTCGCCTCTTTTCCTTTGCCGCTTTTTTCGGCGTAATACTCCACCTTTTCGACC
>JBBRVS010000006.1:0-56218 GCA_038246645.1 Pyrinomonadales bacterium | reverse complement strand
GAACCGTATGTCGAAATTCATCCGGAAACGGCGCAGAAAATGAAAATCAACGACGGCGAACGCGTGAAAGTTATTTCACGGCGCGGCAACGGCGTTTTTCCCGCGCTCGTCGTGCGGACAATTCGCCCCGACACGATTTTTATTCCGTATCACTGGGGCGAAGAATTAGCGGCAAATCAATTGACGAACGCCGCACTCGACCCGACTTCGAAAATCCCCGAATACAAGGCGTGCGCCGCCCGGATCGAAAAGATTCATTCGCGGGAACTGCCGATTTTGGGAAAAGGCAGAAAAGGCACGAGTTTAAGCGAAGTTCAAAAAGGGAAATAGTTCGATTTTGGATTTTAGATTTTGGATTGTTGATTAAACTTAAAGGACTCGAATTTTAATTAAAAAGCCGAAGACCAAAAACCAAAGACCGTGAAACCGAATCAAAAAAAATTATGGAAGAAACAATGTTTATAGACCCGCAAAGATGTATCGGCTGCCGTTCGTGCGTTGCCGCCTGCCGGGAATGTTCGACGCACAAAGGTTATTCGATGATCTTTGTGGATTACATTGACCGGGCGGAAACGACGGCGACGATGCCGACCGTTTGTATGCACTGCACCGAACCGACGTGCGCTCTGGTATGTCCGGCGGACGCGATCAAGATGAATGAGGACGGCATTGTGATGTCCGCGCTCAAACCGCGCTGTCTCGATTGCAGAAATTGTGTCAACGCCTGTCCGTTCGGTGTGCCGAAATACAACACGGAAATGCACCTGCAAATGAAGTGCGATATGTGCTTTGACCGCACGAGCGAAGGCTTGGTGCCGATGTGCGCGAGCGTGTGTCCGACGGGCGCGATTAGCTTTGGAAAATTCGAGCAGATCGTTCCGCTGCGGCGCACCAAACCGGTCAACGCCCACGTTTTCGGCAATCAGCACGTCGAAACAAAGGTTTATCTAATGCTTCCGACCGATGCGGACGAAGTAAAAATTGACGGCTGCGGCGTTTTCGAGGGAAAAGTTGCCGTTGATCGGCAGCAAACGGCAACCGGAGAATCCTGGATTGATACACAGGTTGAAGAATCGGACAAAAGTAATGAGTTTTAGTCCTTCGTCCTTTGTCCTTTGTCCTTCGCAAGTTGAATGAAGTCGAAATTCGTTAGTTAAATTTAACCGACGAAGGACAAAGGACAAAGGACCAATAAAAATATGAGTTCAAATTTATCGGAAACAATCAAAAAAGTTTTATCAAGCGAAAGCGACGTGCGCGAGGCGACCGCGCCGCATCAGGCGGAATTTCCGTTTGAGCGCGACGAGGAAGCGCAGGTTACGCGGCGCGAGTTTTGCAATTTTCTCTTTTTAACGTCAAGCGCACTCTTTTTGGGCGCGGCGGGATTTGCCGGAAAATATGCATCCGACGCGCAGTTTACGCCGGAATTTGCGCCGACGAAAATTGAAGGCGCGGAAACGCTTCAGCCCGGAAACGCTTTGAATTTTTATTATCCGAAGAAAAACGACACGGCAATTCTGGTTCGCACGGCTGACGGAAATTATTACGCACACGGACAGCAATGCACACATTTGATGTGTCCGGTTTATTTTGAAAAGCGCACGAATAATCTCGAATGTCCGTGCCACGAAGGAGCTTTCGACACGCAGACGGGCAATGTTTTATATGGTCCGCCGCTGCGCGCCCTTGATAAAATAGAAATCGAAATACGGGCGGGCGGCGAAGTCTGGGCAACCGGAAGACACGCGGGTGGCAATCATGGATAAATTTAACAAATCGGAAAACGCGCAAGCTAATGAAATGTCTTTCAACACAAACGATGCAAATCGCGTCGCCGAATTTCAAGGCGGGCGAAGACCTCAGGAACGCGGACGGACGGCGGTCTGGCAGGCGCGGCTGGTGATGCTGGTGATGATAAATATCGCGCAGCTCTGGATTCTGTCGGCAACGGTCGAAGCCGCGCTTGCCGGACATTTTTCAAAACTTTTGCCGCTCGTGATTTCGTCGGGCGTGTGCTGGGCAATCGCGCTTTCGATTTTTCTCTGGTGGAAACCGGCTTCGCGCCGCAAGAGAATTTCCAAGATTCAGGCGGAACAATGAAACGAAAAATCACCGATTTTGACAGAGACGGCGAAAATGATTGGCGAGCCGCGCTCGAATGCGGACATTTCCAGCACGTTCGTCATAAACCGCCGCTCGTTTCGCGTGAATGGGTTTTGACCGATGAAGGACGGCGCGAAAAATTAGGCGAACAACTTGACTGCAAAAAATGCGACGAAGATAAGCCGAAAGATTTTTAAGTTTTTATAAGCGCAACGATTTTTATGAGCGATACATTCAAAGAGGGAGCGGGACGCGCTCTTTTTCTCTCGACGACGGCTTTTGCCGTCTCGTTTGCGGTCTGGGGACTGATTGCCGCGCTCGCGCCGACTTTTACGGAGCTTTACAAGTTGAGCGCGACCGAAAAAAGTCTGTTGATCGCGATTCCCGTTCTGCTGGGTTCAATCGGCAGACTTTTTGCCGGACTGCTTGCCGACCGTTTCGGCGGACGCGTCGTTTTTTCGGCGCTGCTTGTTTTTTCGGCGCTTCCGGCAATCGCCATCGGTTTATCAAACAGTTTCACGCAGCTTTTAATTTTCGGGCTGCTGCTCGGAATCGCCGGAACGACCTTTCCGGTCGGCGTCGGTTTTACTTCAAAATGGTTTGCGCCGGAAAAACAGGGCACCGCGCTCGGCGTTTACGGAATGGGAAATATCGGGCAGTCAATCGCCGTTTTTTTCGCGCCGGTTCTCGCATTGTGGCTCGGCGATTGGCGGACGGTTTTCTTTATTTTTGCGGCGGTCGCTTTTGTCTGGGGAATCGTGTTTTATTTGACCGCACGGAACGCTTCCATTGCAACAGAGCGAAAATCTTTGATCGAAAACCTGAGCGTTCTAAAGCGTTCAAAAACCGCCTGGGTGTTATCGCTTTTTTATTTTTTAACCTTCGGCGGATTTGTTGCGCTCGCGCTTTATATGCCGACGTTTTTGCGCGAGATTTTCGGTCTTTCGGCGACCGATGCCGGAGCGCGAGCCGCCGGATTTGTCGTTCTGGCAACTCTAATGCGTCCGGTCGGCGGCATTTTAGCCGATAAATTCGGCGGCGCAAAAGTTTTAGTTTTTGTTTTCGCAGCAATCGCCGCTTTGTCTCTGCTTTTGAGTTTTACGACGATCGGACTGTTCACCGTCGGCGCACTGGGCTGCGCGGCGGCTTTAGGACTCGGGAACGGCGCGGTTTTCAAGCTCGTGCCGCAGTATTTCCCGAAGGAAACCGGAACGGTGACGGGACTGGTCGGCGCATTCGGGGGCTTAGGCGGATTTTTCCCGCCGATTGAACTCGGACTCGTTAAAGATGCAACCGGAAGTTATACGATCGGTTTCGTTTTGCTCTCGGCTTTTGCCGCAATGTGTCTGGCAATCAATTATTTCTACTTTTTGCGCGGCGGTTCAAACGAAGAAACAACCAACCTTTAAGTCTGTAAATTAAGTTTCTTTGCTATTTTGGAATTTCAAATTTCAGATTTCAAAATTCAGAAAAAGGAATTTTCTTCAGCAAACAACGGCGAATGAATAAGTTTCTTATCTAAAGTTTTTTCAAAATCCCATAAAATATTCGTGTCAATTCGTGTGATTCCAGGGATAACTAATTCTTAACCCGAACTCGGTTTAAATTTAAATCATTGTTGCCAGAATATCTGAAATATCCTGCTCGGTCGTGTCGGGATTTATAAAACAAAATCGCGTAACCGTTTCAAATTCATCGCCGTTTTTCCATTTTGTCGGCGCGACCAGCGCGAACCCTTCGCGGTGATTTTTATAAGTCCAGTTACGGTAATCGTCCGCCGACCAGCCGTTGCGCCGGAAAAGAACGCACGACAGACTCGGCTCGCGAACCAGTTCGACCTGCTCTGCTTCGGTAATCAATTTCCCGGCAATCCGGGCAAGTTCGATGCCGCGTTCGACCGCCTGCGTATAACGCTTTGTTCCGTGCATCGCCAGCGAAAACCAAAGGGGCAGCCCGCGAACGCGGCGCGTCAATTGGATTTGATAATCCGCCGGATTAAAACCGTGCGCTCCTTCGTCGGAAAAAATGTCGAGATACGAGCCTTCCTGCGCGTGTGCGGCACGTGCCAGTTCGGGTTTTTTGTAAATTACCGCGCCGCAATCATACGGCGAAAACAGCCATTTATGCGGATCGATCGTCACGCTGTCGGCTTTTTCGATGCCATTAAACAAATGCCGCACCGACGTTGCCGCCAACGCTCCGCCGCCGTACGCCGCGTCAACGTGAAACCAGAGATTTTCCGCCCGGCAGACTTGGGCAATTCCCTCTAAATCATCAATAATTCCGGCATTCGTCGTGCCGCCCGTGGCGATCACGGCAAAAACTCGCCGGCGATCCGGCGCGGGCAGTTTTTCGATTGCTTCGCGCAATTGCGTGCCTTCCAATCTATCTTCGGTTTCGATTAAAATCACATCCGCGTCAATAACTTTTGCCATCGCCTTGATCGAAGAATGAGCGGTGCGCGAGGCAATAACGATGCCTCTTTCGCTTTTTCTGCTGTCGTCCAGGCTACGCCAAAATTCTCTGGCAGTTACCATCGCCGAAAGATTGGCGGCAGTTCCGCCGCTGGTAAAAACGCCGAACGCTTCCGGCGGCATTCCCGTTAGAGAAACGAGCCATTTCATCGCCTGATTTTCGGCAAAAATACAGCCCGCGCCCTCGAGCCAGAATGCGCCGTGAACGCTCGAAGCCGACGTTACCAGATCAAACATTACGGCGGCGCGCGTCGGCGATGCGGGAACAAAAGCGAGATGCCGCGGATGATCAATCGGAACGCTCGCCTTGATTAAAACATCGCGGAAAAGCGCGAACGCCTTTTCGCCGCCGATGCCGTCCGGCGTGATCGTTTCGCCGACCAGAGCTTGCAGTTCCGATTCTTTTTTCGGAAATCCGAGTTCGGGATTCGTGTTGGTAATGCGGTTGATGGCAAATTTAATCACGTCCAGCGACATTTCCACCAGACCAATATCTACATTGTGCATATTCAAATACTGCTTTTTGCCGGATTCGCTCATATTCTCGTAATTATCAATGAATCGGAAATGGACGACAACTTGAGCCGGATGATTTCCAATTCGTCTTTTGAAATGGTTTTTAATTTCGTAAATTCTTTTTTGAATTCAACCGCATTTCCGCGCGTTTCGACAAAATACTCGTGCGGAACGGGACGCGTCGGCAAATTTAGCTGGACTTCATCGGGTTTGATATGGCGCAGAATTTCCGCAAATTTTTCGATTTCGAAATCTTTCGGCGGACGAAGAATCATTGTTTGGATTGCCAGAAAACCTTTAAATCGGGCGCGCAAAAGTCTGATTCCCGAAACTATAGATTCGAGCGAAATGCTTTTTTCCGGTCGGTCAATTCTGTGCAAGATTTCATCCGACCAGGCATCGAGCTTGCAGAAAATTTTGTCTGCCTGCGAGATTTCCCGGCGGACTTCCGGCAAATTAAGAAGCGTCGAATTGGTTAGAACAATGACCGGTTTGCCCGTAATATCCTTAATTTTTCCAATCACTTCGCCGAGATTTTCTGCCAGAGTCGGCTCGCCGCTGCCTGAAAAGGTTATCACATCCGCCGCTTTCCAAGCGGAGTTTTCTAAATCCTTTAAAACCTTTTCACTCGAAACGAAAATATCTCTTTTCGTTGTAACCCGATTGATTTTTCCGAGCTGGCAATAAACGCATTCGAAAGAGCAGATCGAGTCAACGCACAAAAGATCAACCCCGAGCGATTTGCCTAAACGCCAAGATGCGACCGGACCGTAAATACTGTTTGGAGTCGGATTTTCCATTTATTCGGATTTGAAATAATCGTTAAAACAATTTAACTATGCAGACAATTTCCCGAATACCGATTTTTATACGTTTCGCTTAAAAAGGATGTGATTCAGGTCACGCGGCGAACTTTATCAATGAAAAAGTTTGACCGCTTACGAAATTTCCCGAACCGAAATCAAACTTTGAATTTGCCCCGAATGAACGATAGAATTTTGGGAATGAATTCCGACAAAATGACAATTCTCAAACAAACCGAGCTTTTTCAGAATTTAGACGAGGAAGTTCTCCGCATTTTAGCCGATCACGCGGTTGAAAAACGGCTTGACCGCAACGAGATTTTGTTTATTGCCGGAGAAGAAGCCGCCGGTTTATTTGTCATTGCGGAAGGCGCGGTGCGGGCGTTTCGCACCGGCGCGGACGGGCGCGAGCAAATCATTCACGTCGAACGCGCCGTCACGACCATTGCGGAAGTGCCTGTTTTCGATAACGGGAATTATCCTTCGACCGTCGCCGCCGAAGAGCCGGCAATTGTTTATTTTCTCGCTAAAAAAGAAGTTAGAAATCTTTGTTTAAAATATCCGCAGATCGCCCTGGCGGCAACCGAACTCCTCGCCAAACGTCTGCGAAAATGCGCCGAACTGGTCGAAACGCTTTCCCTGCGCGAAGTCGGTCAGCGGCTTGCCCGTCTGCTTTTTGAGCAAGGAAAGGCTGAGGGAAAACAAAGTGCGGACGGCGGCTTTCGTTTTAAGCAGAAATTAACTCACAACCAGCTTGCCGCCCGCGTCGGGACGGTCCGCGAAGTTGTCACCCGTGCGCTTTTCCGCCTGCAAAATCAAGGATTGATTATTATCGAAGGAAAAGTCGTAACCGTTCCGAATCCGGCACTTCTGACAAGTTATGCCGATTCGGGTTAGTTATGCCGAGTCGGTGATACAATTTCGCAGCGAATTACTTACAAATAAAGAATTTATCGGCTTTATAAATTATTAAAGAGAGAGAAGAAAATTTTATGTTAAAGGACTTTAAAGTCTTCATTGCCCGCGGAAACGTGCTTGATCTGGCTATCGGTGTAATTATCGGCGTGGCTTTCGGCAAAATCGTCACGACATTGGTTGACAGAATTATTATGCCGCCGATCGGGTATGCTATGAGCGGCATTGATTTTAAAACGATGTTTTACGATCTAAGCGGAAAATACAACGGCGTAACCGATCCGAAAATACTCGATGAAGCGATCAAAGGCGGCGCACCGCTCATTATGTACGGACAGCTTGTCACCGACATAATTCAATTTTTGATCGTCGCTTTTATCGTTTTCTTAATTGCGCGTTGGGCTTTAAAATTATTCAAAGGTTTGGAAGCTCCGGCTGCCAAACCAACTGCCGAAGAAACGCTTTTAACGGAAATCCGCGATATTCTCAAAGAAAGTAAAACGAGTAGATAGTAGCGAGTAGATAGTAGCGAGTAGATAGTAGTGAGAAAACCCCTTGAAATTTATCTACTATCTACTACCTACTACCTACTACCTACTATCTACTATCCTACGGTGAAACATAGCTGACCTGTTCGATCTCGGCTAATCCGGCAATTTTTTCGATAGCAATTCTGCCGATGATTCTCGTTTCGATTTCCTTTTCGATTTCGAGTCCGGCTTGCTTTAATTTTGCCGTAACTTCCGGCGTGTTTTCCGTCAGAATAATCTGAATTTCGGCTTTTCCGTCAAAAACGAAATTGGCTTCGTTCATCCCGGCTTTTGTCACGCCTTTATCGAGGCGTTCGACCAGATCATAGATCCAGAAATGAAGTTTCTGCCGCAAAATAATGCGCCGCGTGATTTCCGGCGTGAGTTCGACGCGCATTTTATCGAGCGAGATTTCGACCGTGTTGGCATCAACAAAATTGTATAAAATTATGCCCGACATCCTCAGAGCCTCGCCTTCAAAGGTCGGCGGCGAAAATTTCGATTTAAGCGCGGCGGTTTCCGAAGGTTTTTTCAGCGCAGAAATTCCGCTGACCGCTTTTGCCGCAAAAACATCGCCTTTTTCATTGACCGAAAACTCGACATTGACCAGACCTTCCGTTTTTGTCCATTTCAATTTTTGCGGAATTTCAGGCTTCGGCAAGGTCGCCACACTGCTCGTAATATCGTCATCGGCGGAATTTTTATTTTTATCCGAAATTCCCGTGCGGAAATTCGTAACTTCCGCGCCGTCAACAACAAACGTATTTTCGCTTCCCGATGAACCGTCAACACTCATAATCAATCCGGGAGCTAATCCCATCAAATTCGACGATTTTCTACTCATCAAAGGAAGTGAACTAAGCTGACTTGACGTAACATTTACCGTAGTTGATGAAACGCTTGAATTTAAACTTCCAGAACCTTGTCCTGAACCACTTCCTTGTCCACCTCCGATGTTTTGTTTTTCTTTAGAAGTAATAATATAACCGACATCATTTGAAATCCATTTTTTATAAACATCTCTTACTGAATTAGAAACATTTTCTCGATTAACACCATCAGCTAATTCAACCGGAACTTCTATTTTCTTTGGCTGACCGCCGCGATTAACGACGCGTTCTTCGACCGCGACAAATGATGTAAATGCAGTTAAAAGCCGAAATTCCAGACCGATATTCGTAATCACCGTTTGGCTTTCCGCTTTTGCCTTTTCGTCCGCGTAACTTTTTGAAGTCAGTTCATCAATCCGTTTTTGCGCCCAGAGCGTTGCCAGAACGTCGTGTTCGTTTTGAGTTTCCGGCAGATTTACATTTATTTCGCGCTCATAAATTTGCCCGCCGATCTTGCCTTTGAGCTTTATCGTGCCGCGTGCGCCTTTTGTGTAACGCCCGTTCAAGATCACGGGTTTTGCCGAAAACAGATCCGCAATCTTTTGCGGGTAAACATCCGCCACCGGCAAACCGTTCCAATCAATCGAAATATCGGTCAGAAGCGGAGTTCTGACGCGTTCGTAAAACCGCTTTGCCGCCTTTTCGCTTTCATCTTCGAGCAGAACAATTTCCGATTCGCCGTTTCCTTCTTCCGCCATTTTGTCGAGCAGAAAACGATTGACCGAATTTCCGATGCCGAAGGAGAAAACCCGCGCGTTTTTATTTTTCTGAATTTCGCTCAAGATTTCCGCTTCATTACTGATAAACCCGTCGGTCATAAAACAAACGATGCGAAGATGTTCATTTGAACCGCTCGGCTCAAATGCGGCTCTGACCGCCTTCATCATCTCCGTTCCGCCGCCGCCTGTTCGCGAATTCAAAAATTCCTGCGCCCGTGCCAGATTCGCGGCGGTTGCCGGAACGGGTTTTTCAAACAAAATATCCGTATCGCCCGCGAAGGTTATCAAATTAAAACGGTCATTCGGATAAAGTCCTTTAAGTGACAAATTCATCGCTTCTTTGGCTTTTTCCAGCGGAAATCCATTCATCGAACCGCTCGTATCGAGAACAAAAACGATCTCTTTCGGCACGACGTCTTCGACTTTGAATTTATCGGGCGGCTGCAAGACAAGCGTGAAAAATCCGCCGCGCATCCCGCGGTGCGTTAAAATCGCGTCTTCGATACGTTTTCCGGTAACGTCATAACGCAAAACAAAATCTTTGTTCGGAATCGTTTTTTCGTTACGGAGCGTGATATTCGCGCTATTTGCGCTTAAATTTACGGTTTGAACTTCGTGAGTTTTCGATTCGACCGCTTCCACCGGAACGCCCGCATTTAAGTTGACTTCAATCGAAATATCGTGTCCGGCGCGCTGTTTTGCAATCGGCGGCGAAACTTTTCCGGCATTTTCCGCCGAAACGGAAGCCGGGTTATACCGCTCGCCGACCGTCATCGGAAAAACGAATTCATAGCTTCCGTCTTCGTATTTCAAGGTTTCGACAAAGCTTATTTCGATAATGATCTTTTCACCGGGAAGAATATTGGCGACCGATTGCGTGAAGATATTCGGTCGTTCCTGATCGAGCAGAGCAGCGGTTTGCCCCTGTGATTTCGCCGCTTCATAAACCTGCCGCGCTTCTTCGCGCTTGAGGATTTTCCCTGTGATCGTGCGCGAACCGATGGTCATCGTCATCGCGTCAACCGCGCCGTTGTTCGGTAGCGGAAAAATATAAACCGCTTCAATCGGCTGGGCATAACTGTTTTCAAATTCCTGTTCCACCCTGACACGCGACAAAAAGCCGGAAATTTCGGCTTTGACCTTTGTATGCTTGAGCGGAACCGTGCCGAGATCGCCTTTTTCGCCGAAGGCATTAAGCGTTCCCTGAGTAACCGGAAAATTCTGCGCGGCGACGCAAACGGTTGAAAGCAAGAGTGTTACGAACACTAAAAATCCTTTTCGCATCTGTTTTCTCCTAAAAAATTGCCAGCCGATAAGTGAATGAGTTTGTCTAAACTACAAACGCTTTGGTGCGCGAAACAGTAAATAGGTTTCTTTTGCAATAAAATTTTTGGAGATTTTCTGAAATTTTAGAACTTTTCACACTGTTTTCTGGCAATTTTTCAAAGAACATAAACTCTAATACTGCCGATTTACACTTAAAATTAAGTTATCGCTGCCAAAAAACCTCTTCAAAATTCCCAAATTCTTTCCGGCGTGATGCAAAAATCGAGTTTTACGTCAAATTCCTTGACATCCGAAATTTCCGTAACCGGCGCGAAATATGATAGACCGATCTTCAAAACATCCGCGCGGCATTCGCTCAAAAATCTGTCGTAAAAACCCTTGCCGTAACCGGCGCGAAAACCTCTCTCATCACAGGCGAGAAGCGGAACTAAAACGACATCAATCCGTTTAATTTCAACAAGTTCCGCGCCCGTCGGTTCTAAAATATGCCATTTGTTTTTAACGAGGCGCGTATCGCTTTTGTAGTTTAAATTCTCGAGCGTCATTTCTTCAAAATCAACGCGCGAAACAATCGTCGCAGTTTCAGGAAAATCGCGCCACAAACGCTCGATTATCGCACTCGTCTCGATTTCCCCGTTTTTTTCGATTGACAAAAAAACGTGCAGAAACCGAACCGTTTCCAGAGTAAAATTATCAAAAAAACGATCCCTGATATTTAAACTTTTTTCGCGTCTTTCCTCAGCGGAAAGTGATCTCTGTTTTTGGAGATAAATTCGGCGAAGTTCGCGTTTTGTCATTATTTCTTTTCAGGATTTCAGACAAGAATTTTTTGGGTATTTGATGCGCGTCAGATATTTAGACAGGTGAAAAAGTGAAAGGGTGAAAAAGTGAAAAAGTTTATTTTTGTCTGATGAACCGACCTTTTCCGGTAAAAGCTGTTTATTTTTCAGAAAAATCGAAGACCGAAAGTACCAAAAACTTTTTCACATTTTCACTTTTAAACTTTTTCACCAATAATCAAAGACCTCATCAAATTACAAATTTTTTAAACTTCTATTTACAAATCCCGACTTAACCGCGCTTTTTATTCGGTCTGATCTTATGCGCGGCGGGGTTTGTTTTAACGGAAGAATCGGTCGCGTCGAAAGTTTGCTCGGCTTTTGATTCGATGATTGTTTTGGAATTTTCCAAAAGTTTTGAACTTTCCAAAATCTTCTGCGCCGTCTTTGCCTTTTTGCTTGGTCTCTTTTTAGGTTGTGTCATTATATTTGTTCCTTTTTTTAATGATAAGTTTGCTTCAAAGTTTCCCATTCGATTACCTCGGTCGAATTTTGTTTATAACTTTTAAGGCGTTTATCTAATTTTAATTTTTCGCTTTCCGTTAAAGGTAGTTCGTCGGGATTTTCGGCAATACTATCCCAAATATCTTGGACGATTTGTAATCTTTCTGCGACACTAAGTTGTAAAATGTCTGCAATTTGCATAAAACAATTTTAGAAATTATTTTTCCTGATTTTCTTTAACGATAATTTCACCGTCCGGCATTTCGTAAATAATTTTACCATTTCGCGAATAAATATTCGGCAACCCCAAACGATGATTTTCTTCCTGCGCTTCACGAACCGCACGATTGCCGATGCGGACAAACTCCGCCATTCGTTCGTAAGTTTCGCGGCTGATTTTGTTTTTTCCGTTTTTCATATTGCCAAAAATTTTTGATAAAGATTCTCATCAAAAATTTCTATCATCTCATTCTCACTTAAAGCGACTTCGTGAAACGTACCTTCCGAATTATAGCTCAAACTCCATGAATCAGCTAAATTTTTATAAACTCGCCAAAAATTTTCTTTCCCGCGCACAAAACGTCTTCGCACATCTTCATCAGGAACAAAATGCCCGCCTTTTTTTACTCTTTCGGCTATGCGTTCGATCAAAAATTCCGGCGAATCGGCAAATAGAAAAATAATCGTGATTTGATAATTTTTTCCCTTTAAATTTTTGAGAAACTTTATCAGATAACGACCGGAAAGCGTGCTTTCGATGAGAATAGATTTATTACTTTCAATGGTTTCGTTCAGTTTTTGAAAGAATAATTTTCCCGCACTGATTTTCTTTTCCTGCGGATTTTCCGCTGAAAGACTTTTGGCAATTTCATCGGCGTTCAAAAATTCATAATCATATTCCCGCAAAAAAGCGCGGGCAAAAGTCGTTTTCCCGACACCGTTTGCGCCAGCGATGATGATAATCTCTTCCTTCAAAATTATTTCCAGTCTAATTTTTCTTTTTTTAGAGAATTACAATCTATCGGTTTATTATCGCCTTTATAAAAAAGTCTAACTTTTCTTCATTTACGTAAAACAGTTTTTTCAAAAAGACCGTTAAACCTTGATAACTCGGTAGCAGGAAGTTTATATTTTTTAGCAATGGACTTAATGGTGTCGCCTTTTTTAGCTGAAATGACGCAGGTCTTGGAATCATTATTCTTAACGGAATTTGTCTGAGAAAAATAATCTACAGATGCACATGTCGATATTGCGACAGCTAAAATATAAATTGTAAATGATTTTTTCATGATTTTATTCTTTCTCGATCCAACCGCCGCCGACGCATTCTTCGCCGTTGTAGAAAACGGTTGCTTGTCCGGGTGTGATGGCGGCTTGCGGTTCGTCGAAGACGATTCGGGCGCGGTTATCGGCAAGCGCGTGAATCGTTGCGGGCGCGGGTTCGTGGCGGTAACGCACTTTGACTGAAGCGCGAACTGGTTCTTCGGGCGTGTCGAAAGCCACCCAATTTACGCCTTTTGCCGTAAATTCTAGTGAATCTAATTCTTCCTTTTCGCCGACGATGATTTGATTGCGAGCGCGTTCGATTTGAAGAACATAAAGCGGTTTTTCGTGCGCGATTCCAAGCCCGCGCCGCTGACCGATGGTGTAGCGGTGAATGCCTGAATGCTCGTTTAATTTTTCGCCTTTCGTGTTGACAATATCGCCTTTCGGCGGCAGTTCGTCCGAGCGGTTTTCGTGTTCCAGATAGCGGTCAATGAATTCCGAATATTTCCCGTCCGGCACAAAGCAGATTTCCTGTGATTCCTGTTTTTCGGCAACATACAGATCGGCTTCGCGGGCGAGTTCGCGCACTTCCGATTTCATCATTTCGCCCAGAGGGAAATAGGCACGCGAAAGCTGATCTTGCGTCAATTCCCACAAAAAATATGTTTGATCCTTCCAGTGATTTTTCCCGCGAAAAAGACGGTAACGGTTCGCCTTTTCATCAAATTCGACCCGCGCATAATGTCCGGTCGCCACTTTGTCGCAATCGAGGCTTTGCGCCATTCTGTCAAGCGAGGCGAATTTCAGGCGCGAATTACACGCCACACACGGAATCGGCGTTTCGCCCGACAGATAACTTTCGATAAACGGATTAACGACGTCGCGCTCGAAATCTTTTTCGAGATTAAGAACATAAAACGGAAAACCGAGCGATTCCGCCACGCGCCGCGCGTCGTAAACGTCGTCGAGTGAACAACAGCGCGACGGCAACGGATCGCCGTTTTCGTCAACATTTATATGACGACGTTGATTCCAGAGCTGCATCGTAAAACCGATCAGTTCGTGTCCCTGTTCTTTTAATAAAGCGGCGGCGGCTGATGAATCAACGCCGCCGCTCATGGCTACTGCTATTTTCATAAAATCTTGTAAAGCATCTATTTATATGATACTTTCAGCCATTATATCAAAATATTCTCTTAGTGGGTCTATCTGCTCTGATAAAGAAAATTAAAAAACAAAATAAATCCGATATTTTTTAAAAATTATGAATTGTCCCGTTTGTAAATATAACAGTTTGGAAATAATCGAAATCGAACCGAATCTTTTCTCGGAGGTTTGCGGAAAATGTAACGGTAAATGGATTTCGAGCAAAAATTATCACACTTGGCTGGAATCGAAAAACGAAATTTTGCCGGAAATTCCGGCGGATCACGACGCGCAAATGACGATTCTGCAGTTCGAACTGGCGCGTCTGTGTCCGGTTGATAAACGAATTTTGATCAAATATAAGATCGGACACAACATTCCGTTCACGATTGACCGCTGCGGAAATTGTGCGGGAGTTTGGCTCGATGAAGATGAATGGGAAACCTTGAAAAGCCGCAATCTGCACGATGAACTAAACATAGTTTTCACCGATCCCTGGCAGGAACAAGTCCAGCGCGAAGAGATGCGAAAAAATCTGGGCAGAATCTACGAAGAAAAATTCGGCGCGGACGAATATCAAAAGATCCGAGATTTCAAAATTTGGCTCGATTCGCACGAAAAACAAGGCGAGATTCTGGCGTATCTGAAAGACCCGAATCCGCTGCAAGTTTGAAAGTTTGAAAAGTTTAAATGTGAAAAAGTTTAAAAGTGAATTAGACATCTTTCCAAAATAACTTTTTCACCGCTGAGACGCTGAGACGCTGAGAAATTTAAGTTAAAATTGCTGTAAATTCAATAATATTTTGACAATAGGCAAATTTCTTTTTCTTTTATCTAAAAAAACTCTGCGTCTCTGCGTCTCTGCGGTTGATTTCCACTTGAATTTATCAAATTATTATTTAGGAAAGACCTCTATTGAATGAATTCGGGGTTTTTGAAATAAATTAACGGTAAATCTATTCAAAATATTTTGTTTTGAAAACCCAAAACTTTTAAACTTTTTCACCTTTCCACTTTTTCACTTTCAAACTTTCAAGGCGTGAGCCAGGTCATTTCTATTTCGCCGTTTTCCTTCCATTTAAAGAGCGAGCGGCGGTTGCCTTTGACGTCCAGTTCCAGACAATCAATCAAGTCAATCGTCGAGGAAATAACGGTAAAATTGGCACGCCCCGTTTCGGATTCTTCTTTGGTCGGTTCTCTCTCGGTCAAATCTTCGGGCAAGCCGCTGGTCGGTTTTTTGCTGAAATTTGAAGGTGCTTCGCCGGTGTAGCAGCGGCGGCTGAAAAAACCGGTCGCCAGCCATTGTTCTTCAGCCAGCTCGTCGCCCGTGTGGATCGTCGCTTTTCCGGCAATCCGAACCTGCAGTTTTTTCTCGACGTGATAAAAAACCCACGAAACCCGATTATTTGCTTTAATTTCTGCAATTTTCGGTGCGCCGATGTGGGTATGAAAGGCAAGGCACGGCGGTTTGCGCCAGAATCTACGCAAAATGACGACACGCATATTCGGCACGCAATTTTCGCCGACCGTTCCGAAAACCGGCGCGTGAAACGGATGTTTGCGGTCGAGAGTTCCCATATCCAGATGCTTCCAGATATTTTTTAAAATCTCTCCGTGTGATGCGGGTTTTTCCCAAATGCTCTGCATAGATGTCAGATTTTAAGCAGGTAAGCAAAAGTTTTAGGATATTATGAAAATTCTAAAAACTCTTTTAACTTACAGATTCACAATAATTTAGGAGTTTTCTGACATTTTCCATTATCCATTTTTCATTTTGCATTGGTGCTTAATTTATTTATAATTGCGCTGGCAAAATCGGCGGTCGAAGCCGTTCCGCCCAGATCTCTCGTGCGAATTTCGCCTTCGGCAAAAACATCCATCAGGGCTTTTTCCATCCGCTCCGCCGCATCCATTTCGTCTATGTGCCGAAGCATCAAAAGAGCCGACATCATAATCGCCGTCGGATTGGCGATTCCCTGTCCGGCAATGTCGGGCGCGGAACCGTGTACGGCTTCAAAAACCGCGCCTTGTTCGCCGATATTCGCGCCCGGTGCAAGTCCCAAACCGCCGATCAGTCCGGCGCACAGATCGGAGACAATATCACCGTAGAGATTTTCCAGAACCATCACATCGAATTGTTCGGGGCGCATCACGAGCTGCATACAGGCATTATCAATGATTTTATCGTCCGCTTCGATGTCCGGGTAATCTTTCGATACATTGTAGAAACATTCGAGAAAAAGCCCGTCGGACAATTTCATAATATTCGCCTTGTGCATCGCCGTAACCTTTTTGCGTCCGTTTTTGACGGCGTGTTCAAAAGCGTATTTCGCGATGCGCGTCGAGGCTTTCTCGGTGATAATTTTGATACTTTCGACCACGCCCGGAACGACGATATGTTCCAATCCGGCGTATAAACTTTCCGTATTTTCGCGGACAATCACCAGATCGAGTTCCGGGTAGCGGCACTCGACATTCGGCAGAGCCTTGATCGGGCGCACATTGGCATATAGATCGAGAGCCTTTCGCAAACCGACATTGACCGACGTAAAACCTTTGCCGATTGGAGTTGCGAGCGGTCCCTTGAGCGCAACCTTGTTTCTTTTAATAGATTCGATGGCTTCTTCGGGAATTGTCACGCCGTATTTTTCGAGCGCATATGCGCCGATGATCTGGGTTTCCCATTCGATCTCAACGCCCGTCGCTTCGAGCGTTCTGACGGTTGCGCCGACGATTTCCGGTCCGATTCCGTCGCCCGGAATTAATGTAATTGTGTGTTTCATTAAATTTGTCCTTCGTTCTTTGTCATTATTCCTTTATCTTTGTCATTATAAATCTAGCTTTAAATTTACAACGGACAAAGGTCAAACGACAAAGGACAAATAAATTTTTAATGAATTCGCAAATTTTAATCATCGGCGGCGGCGTAATCGGGCTGGCAATTGCGCGGTCGCTTCACAAAAAAGGTTTTCGGCAAATCACGATCTTAGAGCGCGGCGAAATCGGCAGGGAAGCGTCTTTTGCCGCCGCCGGAATGCTCGCGCCGCAAGCGGAAACCGATAAACCGGACGATTTTTTTCATTTCTGCAATGAATCGAACTTGCTTTATCCGCAATTTGCGGAAGACTTATTTAATGAAACGGGCATTGATATTGAATTAGACTTGAGCGGAACGCTTTATCTGGCATTTCACGAAGGCGATGTTGAGGAAATTCGGGCGCGCTTCGAATGGCAAAAAGCGGCGGGTTTACAGGTTGAACATCTTTCGGCGCGGCAGGTTAAACAAGCCGAACCGTTTGTTTCGCCCGATGTTTTGGAAGGTTTATTTTTTCCGAACGACCGGCAGGTCGAAAACCGCAAACTGCTTCTCGCTTTGCAAAAATATGCCGAATTAAACGGCATTGAAATCGTTGAAAATACAACGGTTGAAAATCTTTTATTTGAAAATGCTAAAATACTCGGCGCGCAAGCTTCGGAAAAGAAGTTTTTTGCCGAAAATGTAATAATTGCAACGGGCGCGTGGACTTCGCTCATCAAAACGGGTGAAATTCTGTTGCCGAAGATTAAGCCGATTCGCGGGCAAATGATGAGCTTTCATACCGCAAAACGGCTTTTTACCAGAGTTATTTACAGCCCGCGCGGTTATATCGTGCCGCGCAAATTGGGCAAAATTCTGGCGGGCGCAACCGTCGAAGATGTCGGTTTTGACAAAAGCATAACGAATGACGGAATCGAATTTGTCAGGGAAAATGCGGTCGAGATTTCGCCGAGTCTGGTGAGTTTGCCGCTTGATGAGAATTGGGCGGGACTCAGACCTTTTGCCGAAAACGGTTTGCCGGTTTTGGGAAGTTTTCCACAATGTGAAAATCTCTTTATCGCGACCGCGCATTACCGCAACGGGATTTTGCTCGCGCCCTTGACGGCGGAGATTTTATCAGCCAAAATTGCCGGAATTTCCGATTCAAAATATCTTGAAATTTTCGGCGTGCGGCAGTTTTCAGCCGCAACAGCGGAAAAAATTTAATCATTGATTCATTTGTTCATTTGTTCATTCACTGAACGATTAAATAAATGAGCAAATGAGCAAATGAATCAATGAAAAAAATGAACCAATTTATCTATGCGTAGTTTTTTAGCTTTATCAGCAATTTTAATATTTTTAAGTTTTAATATCGCCGCGCAATCGGGGCGCGTCGGTTTAAATCAGCAGCTGCCGGTCAGCGATGAGGTCGCGGCAAAAAATGATCTGACCGTCAAAGAACTTTTTGAAGAAGCGAACACTTTTGCCAAAAACAAATTTGCCGAATTTGAAGAGAAGAAAGTTCCGTTTAACGACAAACTTCACCAACAGACCCTTCAGGAACAAAAACAGCTCGCGGTAAAATATGCCGCGCTTGCCTCAAACCGGGAAAATCTGTCAGGAGAAGATTTTTATTATCTCGGAATGCTTTACTGGCTGACGGAAAACGGCGAACCGGCAAGTGAAGCCTTTAAAAAATTTCTCGCGGCGGAAAACCTTTCGGCAGAAAAAGCGCAAACGGCGCGTTCGATTGTCGTAGTCGTTTCGGCGCGAACCAAAAATTTCGCGGAAGCCGAAAAGTTTTTGAACCAATATCTGAAAAATGAACCCGTTAAAACAACCGAACGCCTCAAAATAGAAACGGAACTGGCTCAAGGGTTTAAGGCGGAAAAACAATTGATACGCGCCGCACCGCACGCCGAACAAGCATACCGCGCCACGAAAGAAATTTATAAGGATTTTGCTTCGCGGGTTGACGGAATTAACCGGCTGCTGACTGCCGGAGTTTTTCTTTTTGAAATTTACAAAGATAGCGGCAAGCAAAAAGAAGCCGAAAACGCTCTTAGCGAATTGCAGAGCGAAGCCGTAACCATTCAATCAACCAGCCTTTATTATTATGCGGTAAATGAACAGATCAAATATCAGATCGAAACCGGACGCAAACCGCTTGCCCTGCAAACTTATGACAATTTGCTCAGACAATCGCAGAAGGAATTCAAAACAAAATCGCTTCAGGAAGATATTTTCCGCCGTTTGAAAAGACGCGATTTTCATTATAAAATACTCGGCGAATCCGCGCCCGAACTCGTCAATATCGGAACTCCGCCGCAAGTTCAGACAGAAATTCTGACAAACTTGCGCGGCAAGGTCGTTTTACTGGATTTTTGGGCAACCTGGTGCGGACCGTGTATTGATGCTTTTCCGTCGCTGATCGAATGGCACGAAACTTTTAAAAAAGACGGTTTGGAAATTTTGGGCATTACCAGATTTTACGGAAAAACCGGAAATTTGCCGGTTGATACGATAACTGAATTGGACATTTTACAAAAATTTAAACAGGAATATGAACTTCCATACGATTTTGTAGTTGCAAATAATGACCAAAATCATCGAATATATGGTGCGAGGGCAATTCCGACCGCAGTTTTGATTGATCGCAAAGGCGTTATCAGATATATCGAAACCGGCACCAGTGTGAGCCGCGAAGAAGAAATACGTGAAGAAATTGTCAAACTTTTGGCAGAAAAATAGATTTTGGAAGCAAGATTTGAAAAACCGTTTTGAAAAATCGGTTTTCAAATTTCTTAATAGTAAACTCTGAAAATGGCGCAAAAGCCGACTAAATCAAAAAATAAAACGCAAAATTTTTACGACCGCATCGCCGATGTTCACGATTTGATGATGAAAATCAACGGTTATCGGGATTCAGTGGCTAAATTTCTCCGTTCCCTCGATTTACGGATTGATCCCGATTCGCTCGTGTTAGATGCCGGAAGCGGCACGGGCATCGTCACCAAAGCCTTTTACAAAGCCGGATTTCATCCAAAAAAAACCTTTGCGCTCGATCTTTCCTTAAATTCGCTGAAGGTTTCACGCGAACAATTTATCAAAGACAAAACGACACGGGCAGAGAATATTTCTGCCGTTCAGGGAAATATTCTGAATCTGCCATTTGCCGATGAAACATTCGATCTGGTTTTAACCTGCGGCGTTTTGGAATATGTTCCGATTGAAGCCGGTTTGAAGGAATTTGCACGGGTGATGAAAAAAGGCGGAAAATTGGTTTTGCTGCCCGTTAAACCTTCGATTGTCGGCTCGGTTTTGGAACTTCTTTATAATTTCAAAATTCATCCGGTCAAAGAAGTCGGAAAAACGGCGCAAAAATATTTTGAAATCGAAGGCAATTATAAATTTCCGCTCACCGAACCGATCAGCTGGTCGAAAATGATATTTATGTTACAGAAAAAATAAGCGTGTTCGAAAACGCTTATTTTTTCGGCTTTTAACTTTTAATGAAAAACAGTCAAAAACCTTTGATCATCGCGCATCGGGGCGCATCTGCGCTGGCGCCGGAAAATACTTTTGCCGCCTTTCAAAAAGCGATTGATGACGGCGCGGAAGGTATCGAATTTGATGTCAGACTTTCCAAAGACGGCGTTCCGATTGTTTTTCACGATACGAATTTAAAACGTCTGGCGCGGCGCGAAGGGCAGGTTATTGACTATTCCTTTGCCGAACTCCGGAATTTTGATGTCGGTTCGTGGTTTAACCGGAAAAATCCGAAATTTGCCGATGCAAAATTTTCCAGGGAAACGATTCCGTCTCTTGCCGCTCTGCTCGAATTTTTGAAGGATTACGAAGGTTTGATATATGTTGAATTAAAATGCAAAAAAGAAGAAATCGAATCGCTTGTCAAAGCGGTTTGCGAAGTTATTAAACAAACGAATCTATTGCCGCAAATCGTTCTGAAAAGTTTTAAACTTAAAGCCATCGCGCTGGCAAAGGTTTATTTGCCGGAAATCTACACCGCATCGCTTTTCGCACCGAAAATCCTCAATGTCCTGCATAAAAAAAAGCATCTTTTAAAAAAAGCCGAAGATTCTCTCTCTGATGAAATCTCTCTGCATTATTCGCTGGCAACCAAAAAACTCGTCGAAAGAGCGCGAAATCAAGGTTTGCCGACAACGATCTGGACGGCGGACAATCCGCGCTGGGTAAAACGCGCCTTTAATCTTGATATTAATGCGATTATCACCAATAATCCGGCGCGCCTTTTAGCCAGACGCGAAGACATTTTGCGCGGAAGTTCGATTTTCGATTGATATAATATATTGACAGGTTTTCATCTCAAAGATTATTAATTTTCCGATAATCCGGATTCATCTTGCTAAAATTTTGATTTAGCTTCGTTAAACCGATGTTATAACAAGACTTACTGAAGTTCAGACAAATCGCAAATTGCAAATCGCAAATCGCAAATCCGCAAACCGACTCTTGCCACAAAAGCCGATAATGCTTAAACTTTGTTAGAATTATCAAACAACTTTATTTATAATCTTATTTCTGGAGAAACAATGAAATTTTACAGCGATATTTTAGGACTTATCGGCAATACGCCGTTGGTCAAAATTAATAAATTAACAGCTCAGCAAGGCATTAAAGCGCAGGTTTTTGCGAAGATGGAAAGTCTCAATCCGGGTTATTCGGTCAAGGACAGAATCGGTATTTCAATGATCGAACACGCCGAAAAATCGGGCGAATTAAAAGCCGGCGGAACGATTATCGAAGCGACTTCCGGCAATACGGGAATCGGTCTGGCAATCGTCGCCGCCGTTAGAAACTACAAATGTATCTTTGTTTTAACCGAAAAAGTTTCGACCGAAAAGTTGCGGTATTTGAAGGGTTTGGGCGCGGATGTCGTCGTTTGTCCGGCGGCGGCAAAACACGGAACGCCCGATCATTACGTCGAAACCGCCAAAAGAATCGCGTCCGAAACGCCGAATTCCTTTTACCCCGATCAATATAATCATCCGGCGAATCCGGCGGCGCATTACCGCACGACCGGACCCGAAATCTGGAATGATACGGACGGACAAATTACGCATTTCGTCTCCGGTGTCGGAACGGGCGGCACGATCAGCGGCACGGGGCGTTATCTGAAGGAAAAAAACCCGAAAATTCAAATCATCGGCGCAGATCCGTTCGGTTCGATCTTTAAAACTTACAAGGAAACCGGACAAGTGCCGGAAGCCACGCCTTACCTGGTCGAAGGTGTCGGGCAATCTCTCCCCGTCGGCAATGCCGATATGAAAACGATTGATCAAATTATCAACATCACAGACCGCGATTCTTTTGAAATGGCGCGGCAATTGTCGCGGGTCGAAGGAATTTTTTCGGGCGGTTCGACCGGAACAAATGTCGCCGCCGCTCTGAGAGTCGCCAAAGAACTGGACGAAACGGGTCTGGTTGTGGTTATAATCTGCGATACGGGCGAACATTATCTTTCAAAATTTTACTCGGATGAATGGATGAAGGAGAAACTTCTGCTCGAACCGCAGAGAATTACGGCGCGGCTGATTGCCGATACAAAAAGCGCAGATTCGCCGCAAACGGTTATTTCGGTTGCGCCGGACGAGATTTTGAGGGATGCTTTAGCCAAAATGAATGAAAACAGCGTTACGCAAATCCCGGTATTGGAAGAAAATCGTTCGGTCGGTTCATTAAAAGAAAGCCGAATTTTGGCAAAACTTCTTGAAAATCGCGATCTTTTAAATGTTAAAGTAAGCGAAGTAATGGATGAAAGTTTTCCGGTGTTGGATGTTGATGCAAATTTTGATGAAGTCAAAACGCATTTACATAATTCGCCTGCGGTTTTAATTGAAGATTTCAAACGAATTACGGGCATTATCACGCGAGCCGATGTGCTGGATTTGCCGCGATAATTCGGGCGAAACTCTTAAATGATTTTAAATAGTTGACAAAGCGTTTAGAATATAAAATTAGTAGCGATGACAAATGGACAAAACAATCCGAATGACTTGCCCGAAGAAGACTGGGCAATGTCCGAACCCGATATTCCGCTAAAGAAGGAAATGCCGGCACCACCGATTGACGAAAAAGCGGCGAGTTTATACGCGCCACTCGATACCAGCGATCTGGAAGGTTGGGATATCGGCACGCAGGATGATGATTTGTCCGACGGCGAAGTTGTAGCGTTGCCGCCGCCGAACTCACCGCCGCCGAATTTTAGCGAACCGACCGCATTTACACCGCCGCAGAAGGCTTTTGAAATCTTAAAACCCGTTGTGCCGCCGAAAAGTAAAGCCGAGGATTGGGGAGTTGCGCCAACTCCGCAAAATGACGGTTGGAAAATGCCCGAGCCGACGTTCCGCGCGACGGAAGGCGAGATTCTGACCAAAGTCCGGCGATCTTCTTCAAAATCAAATAACGCCGCACCCGCTCAAACTGCACCGGAACAAGAAAATTTACCGGACATCTACGCGCCGCCCGACACGCAGGAAGAGTCAGTCACGGAAGATTTTGAAATATCCGAAACGCCGGAAGAATCTGCCAAAAACGCGAATTTCAGCCCGCCACTTCCGGCGGCGGCTTATTCAGAGCAAATGCCGATACAAGCCGCGGTTCCGGCAAAAAGTAAAAAAGGATTGTTTATAATGTTGGGACTGCTTATTGCCGGAATTTTAATTATTGGTTTATTGGCTGCCGTTTTTGGAGTGTTTTATTACAAGGAAGCTATGATGAAATAAAAAAAATGTTGAAATAAAAGGGCGAATACAAGTTTTTAGTTTTTAGAGAAAAAATTTATCGTGTAAAATTTAAGGAAAAGGGTAAGAAGCAAACCTGAAAATTATCTTCAGACTTCCCTTTTCTTTTTTTCTTAAAATGCCGACCGCCAGAGTAAAATTTAGTGAACAGGAATTTACGTTAAACACCGGCGTAACGACATTGGGGCGCGTCGCGGATAATGATGTTTCATTTTCGCAGGATTCGAATATCTCGCGCTATCACGCCGAAATCGAGGAGCGTTTCGGTGATTACTGGTTGATTGATCTGCAGAGCAGCAACGGGACGACCGTTAACGGAGAGCGGGTTGAAAAAGAAGTTCTGCTTCAGGAAGGCGACCAAATTCTGCTCGGCGGTTCGAGCGAACTTTTATTTACCTTTAAGGAAAGCGAAACAGAGGAAGAAAAACAAGACGATGTTGCTGTGCCGTCTGCTAATGTTAATCCTGATGCACCGGAAGCGGCAGCGGCAGCGGATTCAAAAGCCGAAGCCAAAGCCGCTGATGAAGCCGGAAAATCTTCCAAATTGCCTTTACTTTTCGGAATCGCGGGTTTAACTTTCGGTTTGGCAATAGTTTGCGTCGTCGGCGTGGTTTTGCTTTCCCCGCAGTGCGGAATTTCGGCAAGCAGCGCGTGCGAAGCCAAAGCGGTTATCACCAGCCCCGAATACGGCGACACGATTACCAAACCGGTTGATATCGAAATCGAAACCACAAACGATGATTGCGCCGTCAGCGCGATCTTTATGATTGACGGAGAAGAATTTGTCACCGTTGAAGAAAAACCTTTTAAAGCCAAAATCGATCCGGCAAAATTTGCCGATTTGTCTGACGGTTTCGAGCATAATCTTTCCGTCATTTTAATTGATGAAGAAGGAAATAAAATCATTCAACCGAGCGAAGTCGCCCTTGTTTTCGAAACGCAGGAAATCGAGCCGACGAAACCTGACGAAACGCCGGATGACGGCGGCACAATCGCCCAAAAACCGACTCCCGATCCGAAAGCGGGGGGCGGCGCAAACGTTTCCGCCATTGACACAAAGCAAATGTCCGAAAATATTCTTAAACAATTTTCGACCAGCGCGACTTACAAATTTGATCAGCAATTTTTAACGGAAGTTCAGAAGAAAACTTCCGAATTTGTGTCGGAAGGCTATTTTGCCAGAGCTTCGGCATATAAAGATGTAATTAACGAAGCATTTGTTAAAGAACAAAGTCTCGATCCGGCACTCGGTTATATTTTAGCAATGAGTCGCACACAGTTTAAATTACAGAACGATGCCGCCGGCGAGGGTTTATGGCGAATGCCCAACGAATTTGTTGAAAAAAACGGTTATAATCAATTGTGCGGAGAGAATAAATCCTTGTCCGAACCGTCGCAAATTTGCGCGGCAAAAGCGTCTTCGCTCTACCTGAAAGGACTTGCCATCGGCGTTTTTGAAGGTGATATTATTTACAGCGTGGCGGCTTTCGGGAAAACGCCGCAAGCGGCAAATATGTGGAAATCTACGCTTCCCGCCGACCGCACGGATTTTTGGAATGTCATTAAAACGCCGCGGGAACGCGAACAAATCGTGCGCTTTTTTGCGGCGGCGGTCGTTGCCCAAAATCCGCAAAGATTCGGTTTAAAGAACGACCGTCCGATTTCGGAACTTTACGGTTTTATTTTGCAGAAATAAGTTGAAATGATCGAAGTAGTTTTAATATATCCGACTCCCGAAGGATCACAGGAAATTGTGATCGAGAATGAAAGAACGTCTTTCGGACGCGGCAGCGAAGCCGATTTTCATTTTGATGATGACGGGCTTTCGCGCCTTCACGCAACCGTTTACCGCGACGGCGACCGTGTCTGGATCGTTGACGAAAATTCGACCAACGGAACTTCGGTCAATGGCGAAAAAGTTGCTTCGAGCGGCACCCCTTTGAGACACGGCGATGGGATAAAAATCGGTCATTATACGACGCTTAATGTCAGAATTTCCGCCGCTAAAGCGGTTTCAAATGAAAAACCGGCGGCTCAAAAAAGCGGAAATCCGATTGCCGTTTCATCTACGGGCGAATCGGCAAATTATATTTTGCCGATTGCCGTTATTGCCTTTGCGCTTCTAATTATCGGAGTTTCAGGGATCTTCGTCGGGATTAGTGTGTTTGGCGACAATAAACCGGAAATCACGAGAAAAACAGTTGACGATGATGATTATCCAACCCCGGACGACGATGCTGATAAAAAATCAAAAGATACATCACCGAGTCCTTCGCCGCTAGCAAATACCGATTCAACCAACAATTCCGGCGGCACGACGAATACGGATTTCACTAATTCGCCGGAAGCCAAAAAAGACGGGACAGTCATTAATCTGCCGAGCGGTAAGACTTATATGCAGATGAGCGACGGCGAAAAACGCCAGTATGTCGAAGTAAAAACGCAAAAAGTGGCGCGAATGATCGGCAATAAAAGCGGCGGCGCGATTCCGCCCGAAGCGGTTGCGACGATCAAGGCTTCGGTTGACGGATATGCTTCGAGAGTAAATGCCAAACGCCGTGAATCGTGCGGTTTCGGCGATAATCTGCAAGCGACTTATGAACGAGCGAGGAAAAACGCACCGTTTATCATCCGGGATTTTTACGGTCAGGGCGTTGATCCGCAAATCGGACTTTATCTGGCGATGATCGAATCGGAACATTGCCCGTGTCTGGAAAGCCCGACCAAAGCACTCGGTTTGTTCCAGTTTCTCGCTTCGACCGCGCCGGACTTCGATTTAGCTCCGGGAGACCGCTGTAATATGGAGCTTTCTTCAAAAGCGGCGGCAAAATATATGAAAATGCTTTCGGGCAGATTCGGCACCGGACCGCTGAGTATGCCGCTTGCCATCGGCAGTTATAACAGCGGTCAGGGCGCACTCAGCAAAAATCTGGAAACCGCGCTCAAAGCGGAAGGAAATCAGGAAAGAAGTTTCTGGACATTGGTCGCTAACGCCGAAAAACTTTCTCATCAATTTCAGGTGGAAAATGTCAAATACGTGCCGAAATTTTTTGCGGCGGCAATTATCGGAGAAAACCCGCAGGATTTCGGGATGACGCTCCAACCGCTTTCAACTTATACGAATTAATTTTATGACGGAACTTTGGCTCGAAATTAAAAATGAAGCTGGCGAACCCGAACGAATTCAGGTCGAGCAGGATAAGTTTATCATCGGCAGACATTCGGAAAGCGATCTGAGCATTCCCGATTCGGTCATTTCCCGCCAGCACGTCAGCATTGACAGTTTCGGCGAAGTTTTCGTCGTTTCCGATTGCGGTTCGAGTTACGGAACGACTCTGAACGGCGCGGATTTAACCGATCCGGTCGGTTTAAAAAACGGCGACACTTTAAAATTAGGCGATAAGATAGAAATAAAAGTCGAATTAATTTCCGATCAAGTCGAAGAAAAAGAAGATTCGGCTCCGGCAGGCGTGAGCGCACCGAGCGGTTCGGCAGCGTCCGACGGAAATTCGATTCCGACGAGCTTTTTCTATATCGCACCGATTTTCGGGTTGCTGGTTTTGCTCTGTGCCGGCGGCGGTTTGTTCATCGCTTTTAGCGATAATGGCAATGAGCGCGTTCGAAAAGATGATTATAATTATTCAACCGACAAGGATGATGACCGCGACACAAAGAAAACTCCGGACGAAAAAGAAAAGGATTCTCCGAAACCGGATTCGCCGCAAACTACTCAAACTCCGGCGGGAAATGAAGCTGGGACAACCGGAACGCCGCAAAACATAGAGATTCCGCCGACACCGAAAACAACGACGGAATCGGCAAATATCGAACAAACTTCCGCCGCCTTTATGCGCCGCGTCGTGCCGAATGATCCGAGTGCCTTTCTGTCAACCAAACAAATTCAGATTCTCGCGCCGAAAATCAATCAATTTAAATCTTCTGCGGCTTTAGCCGCCAATATCAAAGAAGCAAAAGCAAATTCCGCGCAAATTACGGCTCTGGCAAGTTCGACCAATCTGACACCGCAATTTTTGGCGACCGCCGCTTTAGCCAAACTCGGAAACCAGCGCGGCAATCCGGTAGAAACGGCAAAATCTATGGTCGGAGTTTTGGATAAACTCAATCGAAGCATCGGTGTCGAAACCGCTGACGAGTCATTATTGGTCATTGCCGCTTACAATCAAGGCGTAGAAGATAAATTTTTGCAGCTTAGAAATCAAGCCGAAGCCCTGAGCAAAACATCACAGGGCGTAACCGCCAGACAAGTTCGCACAATTTGGTTTTTATACGAAAAGAAAAAATTGACCGATGCCGAATTTGAATTTGCCCTGCGCTTTCTGGCGATCGGAACGATTACGCAAAAGCCCTCAGATTTCAGCGTCAATGCCGAAGCACTAAATTTCTAAACTGATTTTTCCTGAACAAGGATAAATCTGTCTTTTTTAACTTTTTATGACCTGTTTTCAACAAAAAAAACGTATTAATAAAGTGAGAAGGTAAAAATCAAAATAATCAAACGATGAAAGAAGCCGCTGAAAATGAATGGGTTACGGGGCAAGTAACACTGGCAATTGACGGAACTCCGATTGAAATGAAGATGACTGTTCCGGCAAAACCCGTAAAGCCGCAGAAAATGCTGCCGATTTTTCAGCAGATGACAAATTCTTTCGTCCAAATGGGAGTTAGTTCGGTCGAAGCCGGCGGCGAAAAAATTTCGTGTCAGAAAGGCTGCGGCGCGTGTTGCAATCAAGCCGTTCCGCTTGCCGAAATCGAAGCCTACCAAATAGCCGAACTGGTCGAAAATCTGCCCGAACCGCGCCGCAGCGAAATAAAGGAAAGATTCGACCAGGCATTTGCACATTTTGCGGAAATCGGTTGGTTTGAAAAATTAGCGGAATGCGCCGCGCAAACGCACGAAGAACAGGAAAAAGTAGTTCTTGAATATTTTTACGAAGGAATTCCGTGTCCTTTTTTGATTGACGAATCTTGTTCGATTCATCAGGACAGACCGCTCGCGTGTCGTGAATATCTGGTAACTTCTCCGGCGGAAAATTGCTCGAATCCATCGGCGAAAACGGTTAAATTAATCAGAATTCCCGTAAAGCCTTCAAAAACTTTGATGAAAGTCGGGCAAACGCGGCAGATTACGGGCGTAAATTTTATCCCTTTGGTGCTGTCGCTTAAATGGGCGGAAATGAATGAAGAAAATTTCCCCGAAAAAACCGGCGAACAATGGATGGCGGATTTTTTCCGGAATTTAACGAAAAGCGAAATTCCGAAAGAAGCAAAAAAAGTTGAAACATAATTTCAGTTGAGAAAGTATTGAGTAAAAAACTAATCAAATAAATTCATCCGGTTTAAGGCAGATAAATCTTCTGCTATTTACTAATTATGATTTAAGATTTACTATTTACCTCTACAAGTTATGAGCAAATACAGAAAAATTGTCTGGAATGAAGGAATGCTTCTGACTCCGCATCATTTCCAGCAATGGGACAACTATTACGAAGAACTTTTAAATACGCGCCTTCGTTCGATGATGCCGTTTGAATACGGTGTTTTGGATTTGCAGGTCAACCGCGAAGCCATCGCCAACGGCAATTTTCAGATTACGAATTGCCGCGCCGTTCTGCCCGACGGATGGATGGTCAATGTGCCGGATGCCGAAGCCGTTCCCGATCTGCGCCCCGTCGGCGATCACTTTACGCCCGACCAGGAAAAGCTCGGCGTTCATCTGGCGATTCCGGCAAAGAAAATGGGCGAGGCGAATTATCAGGCAAACGGCGCGAAATCTAATATAAATTTGCGATTTTTGCAGGAAGGCACGATGGTCAAAGACGAAACGAGCGGCACGAACGAACAGCCGCTCGCCTTTGCCAAGAGCAATTTCCGCATAATTTTCGACGACGAATTGCGCGACGGTTTTACATCTTTGAAAATTGCCGAACTCGAACGCACGGCAACCGGACAATTTCAGATTTCCGAAGAATATATTCCGCCCGTTTTAACGGTTTCGGCTTCGACCTGGTTGGTTAATATGCTGCGCCAACTGGTTGAAATTTTAATTACGAAAAGCGGAAGTTTAGGCGAACAAAGGCGACAGAGAAACGCTTCGCTGGCAGATTTTACGACATCGGAAGTGGCGATTTTCTGGTTGCTTCATACGATTAATAATTCGATTCCGTCAATGGCGCATTATTTCCGATCGCCCTTGCTGCATCCCGAGCCGCTTTATCTGGAAATGGCGCGGCTGGTCGGGCAATTGATGACGTTTTCGACCGAACATCATCCGAAGGACATCGTCAAATACGAACACGAAGATTTGTATTTTACGTTCAGCAATCTTTCGGCAATGCTCAGAGATTTACTCGAAACCGTCATTCCGAGCCGCTGCGTTCCGATTCCGCTTGAAAAAACGCGCGAAACACTCTATGTCGGTCGCGTTGATGACGAGCGTTTATTAAAAGAAGCCGGATTTTATCTGGCGGTTCGTTCGCCGATGCCGGAATCGAAACTTATCGAAGGCGTTCCGCGAGTTGTGAAAATCGCTTCGCGCGATGTCATTGATTCGGTCATCGGTTCGGCACTTCCCGGGGTTGTTTTAACGCACGCGAATCCGCCGCCTGCACCGATTCCGGCGCGTGTCGGTTTCCGGTATTTTATGTTAGACACGATCGGACCGTATTGGAACGGAATCAAGGGATCGAAAGTTATCGCCGTTTACGTGCCGGACGAAATACCGGATGAAAAACTAGAAATGTATGCGGTTAAACCTTAAATCAGTTCAAGGTTTAAAGTTCAAAGTTTAATGTTTGTTATGAACGACTTGGAACTTGGAACTTGGAACTTGGAACTTGGAAAGATATGAGTGAAAGAACAGCAAAAAACGATTTAATAGCCTTTGCCGGACCGGTTTTCGATTTGATTTTGCGGCTCAAAGCCGGAATTGTCGCGCCTTCGAACGAACTCCGACCACAGATTGCGAAGATGTTGACCGAGTTTGAAAAACGCGCCGAACGGTATCGGTTTAATCATAAAATCATACAGGTTTCCAAATTTGCGCTTGCTTCTTTTGTTGATGAAACGGTTTTAACCAATAATTTTCCGCTTCGTGATGAATGGGAAAAATATCCCTTGCAGCTCGAATATTTCGGCGAGCAATTAGCCGGAAACAAGTTTTTCGACAAGCTCAAAGCGATGCTCAAGCAGATGCAGACAACCGCCGATGCGGTCGAGGTTTATTATATTTGTATGCTTTTGGGTTTCAAGGGCAGATACGGAGTTTATGAGCAGGAAAAACTTCTGGCAATTATGCAGAAGACGGCAAATGAACTGGTTAAGGTCGGAAAAATCAAACCTGTTGATCTTTCCCCGAACTGGCTGGCTAATGATCAGCCGAAACCGGTCGAGAAAAAAGGAATGCCGGTTTGGGCAAAAATCAGTGCCTTCAGCGGTCTAGGACTTGCAGTTATTATTTATTTGGTAATGTTTGTGATGTCATCAAACTTCATAAACGGTGCAATTCAAAAATTACAACTTTAATCAGATAAATAATTATTTTTAGTTGCGTAAATTCGTGTATAATACTCAACTAAACAACAAATTTTATAAAGAATATCCATAATAACTATGAATTCATGGCAGTTTTCACAACTTAGCTGGGCATTGGGAATCGGAGGTTTGATGACGTTCTACGGACTCGTCAATATGGCGGTTTGGGTTCTCGGAACTCAATTAGGTTATCCCGTCGAATACCGAGTTATAGTTATTGCTTTCATCTTGCTGACGCTGCCTTTTGCGTTGATTATCGCCTTTGTGGCATCGCGTCGCAGTAAAAAGAAGGAAGCCGCCGAAGCCGCCGCTAAAGAAGAAAAAGCTGAAGAGAAAACCGATGATGCAGCCGCGCCGCAGAAACTTGCCAAACCGACCGGAAATTATGACGACATAAATAAAAGTGCCGAGGAAGTTGTTCAATTCTTGAAAAGTTCGAATCTTGGCGAAGCCGGAAAAGAAGCCGTTTATTCTCTGCCCTGGTATCTCGTTCTGGGAACGCCGAAAAGCGGAAAATCTTCGCTCGTGATCGGTTCGAAGTTGAATATTCAGACACTTCCGAGCCAACGCGAATCCGAGCAAAAATTTGTTCGCCCGACGCGCAGTATTGATTGGCGCGTAACGAGCGATGCCGTTTTTGTTGATACCGCCGGACGCTATCAAACTGAAGGCGTTGATCAGGACGAATGGGGTTCGTTGCTTGAAACAATCAAAAAACAACGACCGAAACGACCGCTTGACGGTTGCTTGCTGGTTATCAACACCGATCAGGTTTTGGAAGCACGAGAATCTGAAATCGAACAGATGGCAAAAGTTTTGCGGACAAGACTCGATGAAGCCATCGAACGCACCAAAATTCGCTTTCCTGTTTATATGGTCTTCACCAATGCCGATTCAATCGAAGGTTTCAGTGATTCTTTTTCGAATTCAAAACAAGAAGGCAAAAATCTGGTCTGGGGTTCGACCATTCCGCTCGACAAAAGCGACAATGCACAATCACTTTTCGACAGCGAATACGGGCTTTTGCAAGATGCGATAATGAAACGCCGGCTGATGCGCCTGAGTGCGCCTTTTGCGCCCGTGCGTCAATTGCGGATTTTTAATTTCCCGCTTCATTTCGGTTCGGCACGCCGCAAAATCGGCACGTTTGTTACCACGCTGTTTCGCCCGAATCCCTTTAGCGAAAGTCCTTTCTTGCGCGGATTTTATTTTACCGCTACGCCGGGAGCGCGAACCAATGCGCGCGGCGGGCAAGCCGTTCAAACGGTTGGGGAAACATATTTTACCGAAAGATTTTTCCGCGATGTTCTGCTTCGTGATAAAGATTTGGTCCAAACCTTTCAACAGCAAAAGCAACGCGCACCGATTTTTGGTTGGGTTTTAACAGTGCTTGGAACATTTCTTACACTTTTGGTGCTGATTTTAGCCGGAGTTTCGCTTTACAACAATAAAAAGTTGTTGGATGTAGCCTCGACCAGAGGCGAGAATCTTTTAAAGATTGTCCGTGAAGACAAAGGAAAAAATCCGCTCGACAAAACCCCGCAAGCCGCTCAAAGCGAAATGGATACGACCTACGGTTTGTATGAAATTTTAACCGATCTTGATGATTACGACCGCAATGGTCCGCCGCTGTATATGCGTTTGGGGCTTTATTCGGGTGAAAAGGTATATAAAGAAAATCTTCTTCCGATTTACTTTAATGTCATCGAACAAAGATTTAAAGTTCCGACAATCAGACGCGTCGAAGAAGATTTGCAGAAATTTGCCAAGACCCAGTCTGTTTCTAATCCGAAGAATATTACCGATAAGGAAACGGAAAATCTGAACAAGCATTATGATTTGCTGCGAGCTTATTTGATGCTTTCCGAGCAACACAAAGATAAAGCCAATGCGGCACAAATTTCCAATGCCTTAAAAGATTACTGGTTTAGTTCATCCAAACTCCCGAAAGGTTTGGAAGACAAAGCCGAAAAACAATTAACTTTCTGGACTTCGCAGGTTAGCCGCGATGGCTTCAAACGCATTCCGGTTAATGAAGATTTAGTCACGCAAACCCGCGCCAAACTTCAAGCATTTCCGGCACCAAACCGTTTTTATAAACAAAAGGTTACGGAAATAAGCGAAAAACTCGATAAAGAAGGCGGGAAGAAAATAACCGTTACAGATATTTTGAATCGTAATAGCGCAGATTCGACTTATCTCGAAGGAACTTACACAATTCCGAGTGCGTTCACGATCGAAGGCTTTAAAATGCTGAAAACAGAATTAGCCGAATCCGGCGACAAACTGAGTGAACCGGATTGGGTAATGGGCGAAACGACCAAAGATGCTACGACACAAACCGCTGATGTGAAGAAGGTCGAAGAACTTTACTTAGCCGAATATGCGACGCGCTGGATCGAATTAGTCAAAGATACAAAAGTCAAGCCGTATTCCAAAGATAATGTGAACTTTGCCAAAGAGTCTTTGAATTCGCTTTCATCGCCGAATTCTCCGCTCAAAGTTTTGGCAAAGGAAATTGCCCGCAATACTAATTTTTCGAGTAAAGCCGCTCCGGTAGGTTGGATGGACTGGCTGACGAGTTTCTTTGAAAGCAAACAGGATTTAGGCACGGGCGGAAACTCCGAAGTCGAACGTCAATTTTTGCCCCTCTTTACATTTGTCGGCACTGACGAAGCTGACAAAACAAAACCTCCGATTGAAAATTATGAAAGTTCTCTTGCCAAAGTCGCTACGGATTTCAGTGGTTTCAGCACGACTAAAATCAATCAGGTATCGCAGGAATTAGCTAAAGATGACGATAAAAATTTCAGCGAACTTAAAAAATCCGACGACAAAATTAAGGGAATGCTCAAAGGTTTTGAAACCAATGCCGGACAATCGCTTGCCAGACTTTTCCAGCAGCCGATTGATCATCTGAAGGCTTTATTCGGAGCCGGTGCAAAGGAACAGATCGAGAAAAACTGGAAAGAAAAAACCATTCTGGAAGCCAGAGAAATCGAAAAAAGCTATCCGTTCAATAATAGCGGAAGCGATATTGATTTAAAGAAACTATCCGATTTCCTGAATCCGAAAAGCGGTTCGCTTTCGACGTTCTATAAGGCGAGTCTGGCGCAATACTTCGATGAAACTAATGATGGCATTAAACTCAAAGAAGACAGCGAAGTCAAATTCAGTGATGGATTCGTTGAATATCTGAACAAGGCTTTCCGTCTGCAAAAAGCCTTATACGGCGCGGACGGAGCAACGCCGAAATTCGAGTATGAATTTACTTTAAGTCAAGTCAAAGATGCCATCGTCGAAGTAACAATTGACGGACAACAAGTTAAATCTGATGGAACGGGTTCGAACAAACTCAATTTCCCGGCAAGTTCGGGTGAAACGGGCGTGTTTATGAAATTCTCTTCAACATCCGGCACGACTTCGACCGGCGGTACGACTTCGGATTCCAATACGAATACGGCTCCGGCAACTCCGCCCGCTGCGCCGAGTAGTAGTTCGGGCAATGAGATCAAAGAACCCGGAACCTGGGGGTTATTCAAGTTTTTCGATAAAGGAAATCCGCAACCGGAAAACGGTGAATATAATCTATCTTATAATTTAGGCGGAAAAACCATAACGGCAAAAATCAGACCGACCGGCGGCGATCTTTTCAACCGGAAGATATTTGAAGAAATGCGTGCGCCGGAAAATATTTTTAAGTAATGTTTTAGAAGGAAAATCTTATGAATGAAGCAAAAACACAACGTGTCAGTGAAGCTAAGATAATGCTTGATGCGGGTAATTTAAGCGGAGCGATTGAACACGCTCTTAATGCGGTAAAATCGAATCCGACCGATGCGACGGCGCGGACGTTTCTTTTTGAACTTTCGTGTTTTGCGGGCAATTGGGATCGCGCCGAAAAACAATTGGAAGTGATCGGTCACCAAGACGTAAATGCCATGGTCGGCGCACAGATATACAAACAAAACATCCACGCCGAGCGCGACCGTCTGCGTCATTTTGAAGACGGAATGCTGCCGGAATGCCTAATGACTCCGCCGAAATATGTTGATAAATTGTTGATCGCCAACAATCACGTTCGCGAAGGCAGATTAGCCGAAGCGCGGCAGGTTTTGGATGAAGCCGAAACAGAACGTCCGGCTTTTTCGGGAAAAATTAACGGCGAAGATTTTAGTGATTTTCGTGATTACAATGATATGACTTCGTGCGTTTTTGAAGCAATCGTCAAAGGCAGTTATACGTGGTTGCCATTTGAGCAGATTTCAAAAATGAAGTTCATTGGAGCCAAAAATTTGCGCGATTTTTACTGGATTCAAACCGAAATCGAAATGGTCAACGGCACCAATGGCGAGATGTTTTTGCCCGCTTTATACGCCAATTCGTGGAAAAGCGACAACGACCAGATTCGACTTGGCAGAATTACCGATTGGCGCGATCTCGGCGAAGAAATCTACGTTGGTGAAGGTTCGAGAGTTTTCCAATTCGACGGCGGTTACAAACCGATTTCCGAAATCGAAACAATCGAATTTAATCACGAAGTAATCGAAGAGGCATCAGACGAAGAAGGATAAACTATGTTTAGGAAAATTTCTTTTTTACTTTTTATAATGCTTGCCGCTTTTCATATTGCGGCAAGCCCAAAAAGTGAAAAATGATAAATTAAATGTTTTGGATTATTACAAACTCGAACCTGATAATGCTCTCGATAGCGAGGCAATGCAGGCAAAAGTGACGATAACCGATTTGAAAAACGGTTATTTAAAAATCGAAGGAGCTTTTGAAGGTCATATCGAAGTTGCACTGTTTCGCAAAAAAGACAAATCGCCGATTCTAGTTATTTCCAATACGTCGTGCGGTCCGGTTTGCAATTCGGAGATAAGTGCCTACACGCCTGAAGACGGCAAAATGATTGATATAACCAAAGACACTGTGCCACGCGTCTGTCCGAACCGGAAATCAACGCGATTTATAACCGCAAGAAAAAAGCCGGAGATGATGATTACGGCATATATGCAGGTCCGCTGGTTTATGGATTGCCGCGTCTGGGACGAACGATCACGGTCAAAGCCGATCAAACATTTGCTCCGAGCGATATTACGATTTTCAAATTGGATTTTAAGAACGATAAATTTGTCATAATTAAATAAAGGAAAATTTTTAATGAGCGAAGAAAACGAAGAAATAAAATTTCCTCCGGTCATTGACCTTGAAGCGATATTTCAGCCGATTTCCGAAGAAAATCCTTCGGGTGAAAATATGCGTTATTCGGGGCTTTACGATGAAATTTCGGAAGCACGCCGCGCCGATCTGGTGGTGGCTCAGGGCGATTGGCAAACCGATTTAAAGATTGCCGATTTTCGTAAAGTTGTTGAATTAGCCGTTCCCGCGCTGACTTCGCAAACCAAGGATCTGCAGATTGCGGGATATCTGACCGAAGCCTTGGTTAAACAATATCAATTTGTCGGCTTGCGCGATTCGCTGAAATTGATGAGCGGGTTGCAGGAACATTTCTGGGAAACTCTTTTCCCGGAAATTGACGAAGGCGATATGGAAGGTCGCGCCAATGCGGTTGCCTTTATGGACACTCAAACGTCTTATGCAATAAAAGAAGCAAAAATCACGCAAGGCAACAGCTATAATTTATTGGATTGGGAAGATTCAAAACGCTTTGTTTTTCCCGACAATATTGAAATACTCGATTCAGCCGACCAGCAAAAATATGCTGCTTTGCGGGCGCAAGCCGAAAAAGAAGGCAGAGTTACGGAGGAGATGTGGAAAAAAGCAATCGCCTCATCGCGCCGCGCTTTTTATGAAGATTTAACGCTGCTTATCGCGGAATGCTGGGCAGAATATAAAGAAATCAACCGGATTATCGAAGAAAGATTCGATGCGCGGCAAATGCCCGGAATGAGTAACCTGAAAAAAGCTTTGGAAACGGTTGAAACTCAGGTAAATATTCTTCTGACTCTAAAGCGCGAAGAAGAACCTGATGAAGAGGATGAATTCCCGCAAGATGAACAGGCGGAAGGCGGCGGGGAAGGCGCGGTTGTCGGCGGAACAAGCGGCGGTGCGCCCGGAACAAGCGGTGCAATTCAAGGTCGCGCCGATGCGCTTAAAAGATTAGGACAACTTGCCGATTATTTTCGCAAGGCAGAACCGCACAGCCCGATTTCGTATCTTGTAAATCGCGCAATCAAATGGGGCAATATGCCGCTTGAAACATGGCTTCAGGATGTAATTAAGGATGAATCCGTTCTTTCCGAACTCCGTCAAACGCTCGGATTTAATACGGGAGTGTCGGAAGAAACGGACGGGGCGGAGGCTTCCGCACAGCAAAATTGGTAGCAAAAGAAGTTAAAAGAAAAAAATATATACAATTATCGCTAATTGTGTTATTAAATCTTTTACATTAATTGAATTTCGATAGTTTTATCTATTTATTATCTGAAAGACGAAAAAAGATTTCAGGTAAAAAAATCAATTATTATTTAAAATAAACAAAAGGAGATAAGTAAATGCCTAGTAAAGAAAGTCTGCAACATAAATTAGATCGTGTTCGCCCACCGCGCGTCCAAATCACATACGATGTGGAAGTCGGCGGTGCGCTTGAATTAAAAGAATTACCCTTTGTCATCGGCGTAATGGGTGATTTTGTCGGCAAACCCGAAGAAGCGTTACCTGCGCTTAAAAATCGTAAATTTGTCGAAGTTGACGCTGATAACTTCAATCAGGTCTTGTCCGGTATGAAACCCCGTCTTGCTTATTCGGTCGAAAACAAACTGCAGGATGACGGAAGTAAGCTGGGCGTTGAACTTAAATTCAACGACATCGAAGATTTCGAACCGGACAGCATCGTTAAGCAAGTAGATCCGCTACGCAAACTCGTCGAAGCGCGGCAAAAACTTGCCGATCTGCGTTCCAAAATGGACGGCAATGAAAAATTGGAAAATATGCTTAACGATATTGTCGCTGATGCCAGCAAACAGAAGGAATTAAGCGATGCACTCGGCTTAGGAAACGACGGAGCAAAGGAGGAATAAATTAATGGCTAAACAACAACAGGAACAAGAAGTTCAAGTAGAAGAACAAGTTCAGGAAGTCGGTCTGCTTGATCAAATTTTAACCGAAGGAAGAATGGCGCGTGATGAATTTCAAAAAGAACGTGCTAAAGATATGATCGGCGAATTCGTCAATCAGGTAATGAGCGGTGAATTGACGATGTCAAAAAATATGGATGCGGCGATCAATGCCCGTATTGCTGAAATTGACCGCCTTGTTACATCACAGATGAATCAGATTCTGCATCACGAAGAATTTCAAAAACTTGAAGGTTCGTGGCGCGGTCTTCATCATCTTGTCAAAAACAGTTTAACCGGTCCGCAACTCAAAATTCGCGTTATGAGCGCGACTAAAAAAGACCTTTTGAAAGATTTTGAACGTGCGCTTGAATTCGATCAATCCACAATGTTCAAAAAACTCTACGAGGAAGAATACGGCACATTCGGCGGTGCGCCATATGGCGCGATTATCGGAGATTATGAATTCGGTAATCATCCGCAGGATATGGCTCTGCTCGAAAATATTGCCGGAGTCGCAGCAGCGGCTCATGCACCGTTCCTGAGCGCAGCTTCCGCGGATATGTTCGGCTGGGATACATTCTCCGAAATGACCGAAGTAAGAGATGTTTCAAAGATTTTCGACCGGATGGAATATATGAAATGGCGCAGTTTCCGCGATTCGGAAGATTCACGCTATGTCGGTCTTACTTTGCCGCACGTTTTAGGTCGTGAACCTTACGGCGCGGCAACCCGTCCGACCGAAACCTTTGCTTTTGAAGAAGATGTTGACGGCACGGATCACAAAAAATATTTGTGGACCAATGCGGCATATGCTCTGGGAACACGTCTGACCGAAGCATTCTCGATGCACGGCTGGTGCGTGGCGATTCGCGGCGTTGAAGGCGGCGGTCTGGTTGACGGCTTGCCGACGCACACTTTTGAAACCGATGAAGGCGAAGTGGCGATGAAATGCCCGACCGAAGTAGCGATTACAGACCGTCGTGAAAAGGAATTTTCCGACAATGGATTTATTCCGCTGGTTCACTGCAAAAATACCGATTATGCAGCATTCTTTGCCACTCAATCATGTCAAAAAGCCAAAAAATATGATACGGCAGAGGCTAATGCCAATGCCCGTCTTTCATCACAATTACAATACATTTTCGCCGTTTCGCGTTTCGCCCATTATTTAAAATCAATGGTGCGCGACAAGATCGGTTCGTTTATGTCGCGTGAAGAATGTGATATGTTCTTGAATCGCTGGATTAACAATTACGTTTTGGAAAATGACGTAGCTCCGGCAGCTCAAAAAGCAAAATATCCGCTGCGCGAAGCCAGAGTTGATGTTTCGGAAATTCCGGGCAAACCCGGCGCATACCGCGCAGTTGCGTTCCTGCGACCGCATTTTCAACTCGACGAGCTTTCCGTTTCACTGCGTCTCGTGGCAGAATTACCGCCGCCGGCTAAGTAATTTAGGGGCTTTGCAAATTTTTTTCGCAAATTTTTTGCAAGTTCCGCAAAAGAGTTCTTTCACCTCGTCTTAAAAACATAGACGAGATGAAAGAACTCGCTAGATGAGCAATAGCTCGGACAATAATAGTAGTTTTTGCTGGAAAGGCAAAACCATATTGAAAACATAATAACTTTGAATTAAGGAGCAAATAAATAAAATGGCAGCAGAAGATTTTTACTTAAAAATTGATGGAATCACAGGTGAATCCGAAGCAGTAGGGTTCGAAAAACAAATGCAAATTCAGTCGTGGTCGTTTGGAGCATCCAACGCAGGTTCTGCAGGACTCGGAACAGGTTTAGGAACCGGTAAAGTTTCATTACAAGATTTTCATTTTGTAATTGAAAACGGAACAGCCAGCGTTCAGCTTTTCCTGGCTACCTGTAAAGGTAATCACATTCCGCAGGCGATTTTAAGTTGCCGCAAAACAGGTGGCGACGGAACACCTTATACATATTACAAAGTTACATTTAACGACCTTGTAATCTCGTCATTCCAAACCGGCGGCAGCGCAGGCGGCGGTCTTCCGATTGAACAATGTTCATTCAACTTTACGAAGATTACGCACGAATATTTCCAACAAAAAGCCGATGGTAAAGTTTCTTTGACCAACACTGTCAGCTACGATACCAAGAAAGTTCAGGGCGCGTAAGTCTTTTCGGTCTAAACTCAAGGTTTGTTGGATTTATCACCCGGCAAACCTTTCGTTATCAAATCCCTTCTATAATAACCCATCGAATCGGACAGACTCGGCGGGTTATTATTACTTTAGTTATTAAACAAAATGTCACGAATAGATAATGAAATCCGCGTTACTCCTTCTTTACTTGACCGGTTGATTGATTACGAACCGAAATCTTCGCAGGAAGCTCCGAAATCGCGTTCAAATTCATTGAAGGAATTAAAACAATCGGTTCAGCGCGATTTGGAATGGCTTTTAAATACGCGAGCCTATTTCGGAAACATTGATGAACGTCTTGAAGAAGTCAGTAAATCGGTTGCTGTTTACGGATTGCCCGATTTTACGGGTGTTAGCGCGAAAAATCATCTCGAACAAACCCGTATGACGAAGGCGATAGAAACCGCAATTAAAAATTTCGAACCGAGATTTCTCGATTTAAGAGTGACGCTCGAACCAATCAGCACAACCGATAAATCTTTGAAATTCCGAATTGAAGCGAATCTGAATATGGAGCCGACCCCTGAACCTGTTGTTTTTGATACGGTTCTGCAATTAGGAAGCACTGATTTTAAGGTAGTAGAAAAATAGAGGAGAAATTTATGGGAGTTTATGATCAATGGAATAATTTAACTCCGGCAGAAAAAGCTGTTATCGCAGCAATGACGGCGACCAGCCCGGCGAAAGTAATTTTTATTAAACTTAGTAAAGACAAGGCGTATAATGAAACGATTTCAAGATTCGGATATAACGGTCATAATGATAAATCCGATGCTTTTCGTCATTGTTTTTGGTCGGCGACACTTGCCCGTGATATAGGAACTTTTTGGGCAAAAGCCTTTACCGATGCCCACGAAAGCAAAACCGGACAACCGCCCGCTGAAAAAGATATGGATTTACACAATAACGGAGTCGGTTTAAGCATCGGAACCTATTATTTTATTCCCGATTCCGATAAATCCCTGTCGGAGCAATGTTATAAGGCTTTGCAAAACGGAAAACTTAAAGTTATAAAACCCTAGATTTTGAAATGAATTATCATCAGATAAATTTAATAGTTACCGGCATCCTAATACTAATTATTGTTGTAATTGCTATCGGATGCCATTCTTTTTTTTCAAATCCTTCACCTCCGACACAAAGAAAAATAGCGAAAAACGTCCAAATAAATACTCAATGGACGCAAATAAAACCTGAACCGCCGCTTGAGTCCGTCAATAAAATTCAATTTATCGGTCTGAAAATTGATAATATTAAAACCTGGAAAGATGAAAATCAGGAAAAACTCCTCTTAGAAAATGGGGCGGAACTTACGATTGAAATTCAATTGATTGATGCAAAGGGTAAGATAACGACTCTTTTTCCAAATGGACTCGGCGAATTTATTGAATTCGGAAAGCGAACCAAAGATAAATCCAAAATAGAAGATGCCTATTTTGAAATTGGAGAAAACTTTAATGAAATCCGGATCCGCTCCGATACACAAATTTTGGCGAAAGAAATTATTTGGTCGGAATTTCAGTTTTAATGAATAATTATTGTAATTTCTAAAACCCGAACTATCTTTCAAACTCTGTGCAAACCTTTTGCGGCGGCTGAAATTATGGCATATAATTCTCATTTAATTATTAGAAAGTCATTACTAGATAAAAAATTATGCGCGATGAACTTTTAGGATATTACGAACGAGAATTAATTTTCCTGCGCCGAATGGGTGCGGAATTTGCCAAAAAATACCCGAAAATTGCGGCTCGTCTGCTCCTTGATGAAGAAAAAATCGAAGACCCGCACGTTGAGCGGATTATCGAAGCCTTTGCTCTTTTGAGCGGACGCATCGGACTGAAACTCGATGACGAGCTGCCGGAGATAACCGAATCGTTCCTCAATGTTATTTATCCGCATTATCTCGCGCCGATTCCTTCGATGGCAATTGTCGAAATGTCCTTCGGCAATCCGAAGGACAAATTAACCGCAGTTCAAAATCTCGAACGCGGAGCAAAACTCAATTCGCGTCCGGTTGACGGAACACCTTGCCGTTTTCGCACCTCTTATGACATTCAGCTTGTGCCGATGATTCTGGAATCCGCCGCGCTCGAATCGCCCGCCCCGAAAGATGCCCGCGGAAAATTTGCCGAAAGTTATATTCGCCTTAGTATGCGCTGTTACGGCGATGCAAATCTTCACGAATTTAAGGTCGGCGACACCGAAAAACCGCCGGAATTTTTGCGTTTTTATATTAATGGAGATCCGCAGCTTATTTATCCGCTTTACGAAATGATTTTTAACAACGCCAGCGCGTTGGAATTTCGTCCGCGGGAAGCCCCGATCAATATGAAAACCATCTCGACGCTGATGAATATGTCGGCGAAATTGCCCGAGCCGGTTGTTTTGCCGCCGGAATATATCAGACAGGTCGGGTTTGAAGAAAATGAAGCATTATTGCCTTACACTAAACGCTCGTTTGCCGGATACAGGCTTCTGACGGAATATTTTGCGTTTCCGTATAAGTTTTTATTTTTTGATGTTTACGGACTTGATCAAGCCGTTACTCAAAAATTCGGCAGTCATTTCGATATTTTAATCCATCTGAAAGACATTACGCCGCCGCAAGCACCTGTCACGGAAAGTACTTTTCGTCTCGGCTGCACACCGATTGTCAATCTTTTTAACCGGACGGCTGACCCGATCTATCTTTCAAATCAGAAATACGAATATCACGTTGTGCCGGACGTTCATCGCCAACGAACGACGGAAATTTATTCGATCAATGATGTCGTCACGACCGATCCGCGTATGAATACGACCCGCGAATTTTCGCCGTTTTACTCACTCAGACACGCTTACGGCGAGCAGATGGAGAAAACATTCTGGTATGCCACGCGGCGTGCTTCGCAACGCCAGAACGACGAAGGAACGGAAATTTATTTATCTTTGGTAGATATGGATTTTAATCCGAGCGTTCCGTCGGTCGAAGTTATCAGTATCAGAACGACCTGCACCAATCGTGATTTGCCCGCTAAACTTCCCTTCGGCGGTCGGACGGGAGATTTTGAAATCGAAGAAGCCGCGCTTTTGTCGCGTGTTCACTGTCTGACGAAACCGACGGAGACGATTCGTCCGCCGCAGCGCAAAGCCCTGCAATGGCGTTTGATTTCGCATCTGAATTTGAATTATTTATCAATCGTCAACGGCGAAAACGGAACGCCCGAAGCCTTGCAGGAAATTCTGCAGCTTTATAATTTTCAGGATTCCGAAGTTACGCGCAAGCAAATTTTGGGCATTACAAACATTGAAAGCAGAAAGGTCGTCAAACAAATCGGCGGACACATCGGCGCAGGGTTTGTGCGCGGCTTGGAAACGACGCTGACTTTCGATGAACAAGAATTCGTCGGAAGCGGTTGGTTTCTTTTTGCGTGTGTGCTGGAAAGATTTTTAGGACTTTACGCTTCGCTCAATTCATTTAATCAAGTCGTTCTGCGAACGGAGCAACGCGAAGCAATCGTCCGCCGCTTTCCGCCGCGCACCGGCGAACAGATTTTACTTTAAGCAAAAAATTTGTCTCGGCTTATTTCGGAATTCTTTTCAGTAAAAATTTCCAGATCAGGTCGCCACGGCTTTTTCTTCGTAAACATATTTTCCTTCGATAATTTTCCAAAAACCGAGAAATTCCCACCGACCGACCGCGATTTTATTAAAAAGCGGGACGCTGTTTCCGCTTTCAATCGCTGCAAACATTGCCTGATTCGGCGCATCGAGTTTCTGATCGCCGCGTCTGCCCGCGCCGGTATAAAAAATCGTCCCGGAAGTTTCGCTTTCAAAATCCGGGTAACACGGATTTATCTTGCCGAAATCGGTTAAAAGCGAAATGAGTTTTTCATTTTTCTGATAAATTCCGTTGCGCACCTTATGAATTTCGCTGACTTCATTCCACGAAAAAATGCTGCCGATTTCCGCTTCGTTTTTCAGGAATTTTTCATTTATCCGCCTATTTTTTATATTCAATCGCTTCTTAAATTTATTATTGCAATTAATTAAGTTTTTTCTGTAAATAGCTGTAATATTGCAAGTTATGCAAACAGAAGTGATGCTTTTCGAAAAACTTTAAAACTTTTTGAATAGTATTGAAAGTTTTGGCTTGACATTAAACAATTTGGTGCTAGACTTTCATTCGCCCCCACTAAAATCTAAAAAATTTTAGCAGCTCTTTTCGAGATGTTTTATTATAACTCGAACTTATCTTTTTGTTTAAAATGTGGTCGTTATTTAAGTTCTAAATTGTGATTTTTCATACTTGGCTTGATAAATATATCAGCGTTTTTTGTAAAAATTTAAATAACATCCCAAGGAGATAAAGGCGTGAAAAAAATTCTTAGTTTGCTGGTGGTTTTTAGCATCGGTTTAATCATTTTCGGTTTAATATCCAATGAAGCCGGAGCAAGTAATCCCATTTTTGTTAAAGGCAGTCAGGACGAACTCGACAGAGCCAAACAAATCAGTCTCGAAATTCTGCGTAATCAGGCATCGCTGCGGGCTATCGGCGATGTCAATGATTTTGAAGTGCAAAAGGTTGAAATTGACGAATTAAAAATGGCGCATACCCGTGTACGTCAGACGGTTAATAAAATTCCCGTGTGGGAAGGCGAAGCGATTGTTCATTTGAAATCGGACGGCGAACTGGCTGTCATCACAGATGAGCTGAAGGAAAATATTGCGGTTAATACCGAACCGAATTTTTCCAAAAAAGAAGCATCTGATATGGCACTGGAAATGTATCGCGGAAAAGCGAAAGTAACGGACGATTCGCAGATTGATTTATATATCTATCGCGGCGGTGACCGCGATCATCTGGTTTATCGCATCGAAACACCGCGGCTCGACGGTTCCGAACACACCTCGGCTCCGGTCATTTTTATTGACGCACAAACGGGCGAAAAAGTTTTTGAATACAATAACTTGCAGACAGGTTCGGGAAGTTCGCTTTACAGCGGAACGGTAACAATTGATACGAGTTCTTCCGGTTCAACGTTTTATATGGAAGATTTAACCCGCCGGATGGGAACTTTCAATATGAACAATACCGGCAACACCTCGACCGGAACGGGCGGAACGCAATCGCGTTATTCCGGTACGGACGATGTTTGGAGTGCGACCGCCGAACGCGCCGGAGTTGATGCTCACTACGGTGCGGCAAAAACCTACGATTACTACAAAAATGTTCACGGACGCAACGGCATCAACGGCAGTAACGGTCCGGGAACAACTGCGGCGGCGGCAAACAGCGGAATCAGCCTGGTAACTTCGCGTGTTCATTTCGGAAGCAATTACAACAACGCTTTCTGGTATCAAAACAAAATGACCTATGGCGACGGCAACGGCTCGAGTTTTACGCCTTTGACGACGCTCGACATCGCCGGACACGAAATGACGCACGGCGTTACGCAATATTCCGCTAATTTGACGTATGCCAATGAATCCGGCGCGATGAACGAATCAATGTCCGACGTTTTCGGTTCGATGGTCGAACTTTATGCGCGCGGCGGTTCACCGACGGCAGACACCTGGAAAATCGGCGAACAAGCCTACACACCGAATACGGCAGGCGACGCGCTTCGTTATATGGATAATCCGCATCTGGCAGGAAACGGCGGATACACATCTAACGACGATCCCGATCATTACAGCGAACGCTATACCGGAACGGCGGATTCGGGCGGAGTTCATATCAATTCGGGAATCGGAAATCACGCTTTTTATCTGGCTGTTGACGGCGGAACGCATCATTTAAGCGGCGTAACCGTTACCGGAATCGGACCGACCGATGCGGCACGAATCTGGTATCGCGCATTAACGGTTTATATGACTTCGGGAACGAATTTTTCGGGTTCGAGAACAGCGATGCTTAATGCCGCAACCGATCTTTTCGGAAGTTCGAGCGCACAATACAACACGATTGCCACAACCTGGTGCGCGGTTGGTGTCGGTTCTTGCCCGAGCGGCGGAACTCCGACTCCGACTCCGACGGCAACTCCGACACCGGGCGCAAACTTGCTCGTCAACGGCGGATTTGAATCGAGCATTTCGCCGTGGGTTATGTCGGGAACAGGTGCTTTATATATCGCCAACGGCAGTTCGCCGCACGGCGGAACGGGTTATATCTATTTCGGAACTGCCAACAACCGAACCGGACAAACCTATCAAACAGTAACTATTCCTTCAAATGCGACCGGAACATTATCCTTCTGGCTCAATGTAACTTCCGCCGAAACGACAACGACAACGCAGTACGACAGGTTATTTGTCGAAGTCCGCAACACAAGCGGAACTCTGCTGGCAACTCCGGCAACTTACAGCAATCTTAATAAGGTTTCTTCGGCAACGAATTACACATTAAGAACGTTGAATTTAGCCGCTTACAAAGGTCAAACTGTTCGGATTCAATTCCGCGCAACGACCGATAGTTCGCTGATTACGACATTCCGCGTGGACGATGCATCTTTGCAATAAATCGTCACCCGAACAAACTAAAAAAGGGAACGGCTTTTATTTGCCGTTCCCTTTTTCCGTACATTTTCTAACAAATTACGGAAGGATATAGTAGGAAGGAATTGAAATATCGCTTCCGATTCCGAATTGAATAGTCGAGTAAGCATTTCCGCTTCCGCTGCTCAAACGATGCCAAACGCCGTCTGTCGGGCGGAAAACGGAAATATCCGTGCGCCCGTCGCCGTCGTAATCGCCCGCCACCGGAATGTCTGTCGCAAGCCCGAAACCGATTGCCGTAAAACCTCCGTTTGAACTGTTCAAACTGTACCAGGCACCGTTTGAAGGTCGCCAAACCGCCAAATCCGCTTTGCCGTCGCCGTCAAAATCGCCCATCAGAGGCTTATCGCCGTTCTGTCCGAACTGCGCGGCATAAAACGCATTATTTGCGCTGTTCATCCGATACCAAACACCATTTGACGGGCGGAAAACATTGATGTCGGCTTTGCCGTCACCGTCAAAATCTGCCGGAATCGGAATATCGCCGTTAGAACCGAACTGGGTTGCCGAATACGAATTATTACCGCTGCTCAGACTATGCCAAGTTCCGTTTGACGGGCGGAAAACCGCCACATCAGCATTGCCGTCGCCGTCGAAATCCGCCGGTGCGGGAATGTCTGTCGCAAGTCCGAAACCGATTGCGTCAAAGGTATTGGTCGCACTTCGCAGGCGATACCAGGCACCATTTCGATAAACCGCCGCGTCGGATTTGCCGTCGCCGTCGTAATCGGCGGAAACTGGTTTGTCGCCGGTTTGTCCGAATTGAAAAATATTAAATCCGCCGTTGCTGTTATTAATATACCAAACGCCGTTTGACGGGCGAAAAATTCCGACATCGGCGCGGCGGTCGCCGTCAAAATCGAATTTTACGCCGGAACTTACCTGCTGTGCCAGACAACCGCCGTTTACCGCGACGTGAGTTGCAATCGCATTACGCGAAAACGCGCAGAACGTGAACGGCGTAACATTACTTAAATTTTCATTCATAATCGTGTTGCCGCAACTTTGCACTCCGTCAACGTGATTTGCGCCGACCGTATGCCCGATTTCGTGCGCCATCAAAACTCTGTTGGCTTCGAACGAATTGATATAACCGCTGAAACCGTAAGCCGAACCGGGACTTAAGCAAACCGTTCCGAGAAATGATTGTCCCTGTCCCATAAAATTCGCTTTTCCCGAAAAAAGAAAAGCGATGTCGCGCGGCGTGTTCGTCGCCGGAAAATTGGCGTTCCAGTAATCTCTAAAAGCGTATAAATAGGCTTGTCTGGTTGCGCCGAAAAACCCGGTCGCGGTTGTCCAACTATGCTGATAAACGACCGTAAATGTTAAATTCAGTTCCGTTTCATAAACGCCTTCGACCATATTCAGAAGACTCAGAATTTCGTTATTTGCCTGTATCGAGCCGCCGAATGTAGTAACGAGTTCAAAATCCGCTTCCGTTGCAATTTCTATAACTCTTAATGTTTGCGGACTTTGCAAAATCTGATTTTCGATAGATTTTTCGCTTTTCTCGAGTTTACCGATTAAATTATCTTCGCAATATAAATCTATATTCGCGCTTAAATCGCCCGATTGATAAATGATGAAATCTTCCGCCCCGGCAAATCTCGAATATTTTCCAGCCGCTTCGATATAAAATCTTTCGCCGCCAACCGCAAAATATCCTTCGATTTTTGCGCCGCTGATCGAAAGCCGAACATCGGAATTTTCTTCGCCGGCGACTTTGCCTTTAAATGTCGTGAGCTCGCCTTTTTCGAGCAATTTTAATCCGTTTGCGGTTGTTTCTTCGGATTTATAGTGAGGCGAACGCAAATCTCTTGCACTTAAATTCAGTTCAAAAGTTTTGTTCGCGGTTGTAATTGAAAGAGTTTTAGAATTTTCCGCCTGTCTTAAAATGTTTTGATTAAAACGTATTATTTCAACTTTTTCAAATGATTTGTTTAAATCTGACTGTAAATCAGTATTTTGCCCGAATGAAAACGCGGAAAAAAGAGTGATATAAAACAAAGCGTATAATACACTTTGAGTATGGGAAAAAAATTTCACTTGTAAAGCCTCCGATGTAATTTGTTGTTTATTTGATAGAATTTGTTACTGGAAATTTTGTGAGAAATTTCCAATACGATATTACATTATTAAGGAAAGTTTAACAATGTTTATCTTTCCTGAATTTCAGACTTTTTTATTTTAATTAATCGAAAATCTGTTTGCCTCAATAATAAAGGATGTTAAAAAAATTCGTCGGTAAAATCTGGAGCAGCACTCCGAAATTTTTGCGTTTGAGAGTAATTCGCCTGACGCAGAAAAAATTTACGGCTTCGGTCGCCGCTGTCATTATTAATGAACGTCGCGAAGTTTTATTGCTCGACCACGTTTTGCGCCCGTTTTCAAGTTGGGGCTTGCCGGGCGGATTTATGGAAGCCGGCGAACAACCCGAAAGTGCCATAAAACGAGAGATTTACGAAGAAACGGGTTTGGAATTGGAAGATATAAAAATGTTTCGCGTCCGAACGCTGGGTCTTCATATAGAGATTCTTTTTACTGCCGAACCGAAAGGAACGGCGCGGGTAAAAAGCCGCGAAATAAAGGATTTCGGTTGGTTTAAACCGGAAGAGATCCCCGAAAAAATGAGTGCGGCACAAAAAGCGATCATCAGAAAGGTTTTAACCGAAAAATTCTAAAAATTTAATAAATCTGCAAATTCAATTTTTTTTTGGTTTATCGTATAATTTTTAAGATTTATTTGTTTAATAAAAAGGAGATCATAAATGGTAGATTTAATTCCGTCATCGGAATCGGTGATGCAGATTTTAAAGCAAACGGGCGCGTATCGGCAAGGGCATTTCGTTTTTCCGAACGGCAATCACGCATCGCATTATTTTCAGATGCCTCTGGCATTTCGATATTACGATAATTCCCGCGTTTTATCGGTCGGGTTGAGCCGTAAATTTCGGATGGACAAGGCAATTTCCAGCCGTTTGCCGAAAATTTCGATTATTTCGCCGAGTCCGGGCGGCATTCCGGTGGCGTTTGCGGTGCGCGAAGCTCTCAACGCCGAACAGATTTACTGGGCAGAAATCGAAGACGGTAAACGTCAGTTTCGTCAATACTTAAAGGATGTCGAAGTTTATCCGTGTATTATTGTTGACGACATTATTCGCTCGGGAAGAGCTTTGACCGAAACATTTCAATTGGTTAAAGAACTCGGTTCAAAAGTCATCGGCTGCGGCGCGATTGTCAGATTTGAAGACTCGCCGAGCGAAATCGAAGGGATCAAAGTTCAATCTTTGGCTACTTTCGACTGTAACTTTTACAAAACTTACGAAGAATGGAAAGCCGAAGAAGGAAATGACGCGGAAGAAGAAACTGTCAGATTTTAGTTTGGACAAGCGACATAATTTATCTTGTCAAAAAATGAAATAAAAAGTGAAAAATGAAAAGTGATATGTAATACCAAGTTGCTTAAATAACATTAAAAAAAACTTACTCGTTAAGAAGGCGGTCTTTGACCGCCGAAGCTTGGATTATATCAACCAACTGCGGTCAAAGACCGCCTTCTTAACGATTGTCATGTTATTAAAGCAATTTGGTATAAGGTCAGTAAATCCAGCACTTCTCACCTTTCACTTATTTCCGGCTCGGTTCAAATCGGCATTTTTCAATTCCGTATGCAATGCGCGGCGTTCGCGCACTAATTCCATAAACAGTTGGCGTTTCCGGTAAAATAATAGAACGGCACGAAACCAGCCGCGCAAATCTTCGATTTCTTCCAAAGAACGAAGCGCGATATAACCGCATAAAAATGAAAACGGAATTGAAGCGAGCGCAAATTCCAAGCCGCGATAAAAATAAAGAATTCCCGCTAAACCAATCCAGGTCAGCGGCATAAAAACGATGCCCGAAAGAATTTTAACGGTCGAAATAATATCGTCAACTCCTTTATTGGCGTACCGCGCCGCAATAAATTTGCTTAATTGATACGCCGGAAAATGCAGAATTATCCCGATAAAAGCAAACGGGGAAAAAAGCAGAAGAAGAAAAACGCGCACCAGAAAATGCTGAAAAACATACCGGAAAGGGTGGCTCGAAAATGATAGATTTTCCGGTTCTAAACCGATCAGGCGCAGTTTTTTCTTATATCGAGAAATCCGCCGCGTTATTTTTCCGGCTTCGATATTTTTTTCTTGTTTTTCGCTTTTCTCTGCCAGATATTTTTGCAAAAGCTCGAATTTGGCGGAAAGCGGTTCTTCCAAATCAAAAGTTTCGGAAACCGATAAAAAAAGATTCGCTGCCTCGTCGGCGGATTCGAAGGCTGAATCGGTTTCGGCGTTGAGCGTAACTTCGCGCAAAGAATTTTCGATTTTTTCCGTCAAATCTTTGACCGCTTCCCGCGGGAAATCGCCGTTTTCGAGTTCGACCGATTCAACCCGAAAAGGTTCACCGAAATGAAGCAGAGCTTCGCTGCGAAAAGTCGTCTTGCTCGTGTAAAAAAGTCCGACCGGAACAATTTTCAAATCAATCTCTTCATCAATCTGACTGAAGATGAGCGCACCGAGCGCGATTCGCGCCGCGCCGGTTTTGATCGGCAATAATTTAGGCGAATTATGCGAAACGCCTTCGGGAAAAAGCGCGATTGCGCCGCCCTTGCGAAGCAGTTCGTGCGATGCTTCAAAGGTTTTCGCGTTCTGCGCGACATCCGCCGAATCAATTTTGCGATAAACCGGAAGAGCTTCGATAACGCGCAAAATATAGGAAAGCACGGGAGTTTTGAAAAGGGTGGATTTGGCAAGAAAGGAAACTTTGCGCGGCAGAGCGACAAAAATAAGTGCCGGATCAATCAAACCGTTCGGATGATTCATCACGAAGATCAACGCGCCTCGATACGGAACGGCGGAAGCATTAACGGTTTCGATGCGCCGAAAAAAAAGCCGCATGGCAATGCTCACGACTGCGTGCAGAAAACGCCGGATAAAAACTCCCTGACGATTAAAAATCATATCGCCAAGCCGCAGAATTTTTATATCTGTTCTCATAAATCAGTTTTCCATTTAGTAACTCGTTTCGAGTTTTGTGAATAATTTTCAAAAAGTCCAATTCATTAAATTAATTATTGACTATGCTCAAAACTTAATGTAATCTCAGCTTACCTTTAAAAATTTAGACTCATTTCAGAATCTCCCTGAAATACAAAAAAATAGGATATGAAAAGAAACATTTTAAGACTTGCTCTGTCCCTAAGCATTGTATATTCAATACTTATGCCCCCCCCCAATTATGCTTGCACAACAATCCGGTAGTTCTTTTAACTCTGCTGGAAGTTCTTTATATCCAGTTCCTTCAAACGCAGTTGTCGGCTCAACTACTGAAAGAATTAACGCTTGGAATAATCTTACAGAAAGCGAAAAAGCAGATGTCCAAAATCAATTTGACGCTTTGATTAAAGAAACAATTTCTAATACAAAACCGGAAAGTTCTCCGACAAATACAACTTTATCATTTGTAAATGAAAGCGGCTCAATTTCTGAAGTAAGCGCGTCGGCAAATACAAAGGACTCGCCGGAATTCGGTTCAGAACCTCAGCAATTACGCCCTGAAGATCCTTGTCCTGAATGTCCGCCGATTCCAACTCCAACGCCTACTCCAACGCCGACACCGACACCAAATCCGACTCCGACTCCAAACCCGACTCCAACTCCGACTCCGGGAAGCGATGCAGATTCTGATGGATTACCCGATGGTTTTGAAAATAGTTTAGCAGATGGATTTACACCTTATTATTTTGTTTCCGGCGGAGAAAATTCAGGAACAGGATTTGCTACTTTTAATAATTCAGTTCCCCAAACGGTTAATCAGGTATTCGGTTCAACCCCGCCGAGAAGTAATTTTCGAGTAACGCCTCTAAGGATTCAAACAGGAAATAATGGAATTCAATATGGTTTGATTCAAATTGACTATTTAACTCTTTGGAACAGAGATGATGGACTTGTGAGCGGCAATGTTTGTGTTGTCAATCCTATTATCAATGCAATTGAATTAGGAAGTCATGTGCTTGATAATGAGCGTTCTGCTTTATTAGTAGCTGCTCCGATTTCAAATGGAACTTATAATTCAGATCTTCAGACTTATAAAGTTTATAGTATTTATACTGCTGCTCATGAAAACACATTTTTTGATCAAAGCAGATATATAAATTTATCAACGCCTGTTAACATTAACAATCATATCTTACTTGGACTTTCACGTTCTAAACATGGAACTTATACATTTAATCCAAATTATTTCCCGCTTGTTCCAGCTTATGTTATAAATGCGGCATATCAAAATCTCTATAATGCGTATTATGATGGCTACATAAGTTATTACAGATACCTTGCGCTTCTTTTTTTATACGATCAAACTTTTTTTGCTTGCGTAGTTGAAAGATTTCAAGACCAAGGAGGAGTTTTTGCAAACACAAAAATAAATGTAGGTGAGATAAAAAATCCGATAAATAATTCAGGATTTATTCAAGACACCGCAATTCGTAACAAACTTAATATGCGACTGTGGTAAAGCTAATATGGAGGAAAGATGTTAAATAAAATTTTGTCAGTATCAGTAATGTTTTTGTTATTAAATTTAGCAATTGCGCCGTCTGTTTGGGCTTCGGGAAATGCTGAAAAAGAAGCCAGACTTACTAAAAGGGTGAAAACAGGCATTGCAAAACTCGGCGTTGGTAAAGAAGCAAAAGTTAAACTAAAACTTAAAAACGGAAATAAATTTAAAGGTTACGTTTCAGAAATAGGTGACGAGCAATTTGTTGTGCAAAACGAAAAAACAGGTGAATCAGTTGCTGTTTCTTACCATCAGGTTAGACAAGTAAAAGGAAATAATCTTTCTAGTGGGGCAATCATAACAATTGGTGCCATCGCATTAGTCGCTTTAATTGTAATCTTGTTAGTCGTACAAAAAGACAACACTTAGAGCAAATTTTGAGTTAATGTATGGGATTAGCGGCAAGTCAGTAGCGACGGTGTGAGCGCATTTGCTCACGCAAACGCTACTGACTTGCCATATATTCGGCTCGAATTTGCTCTAATTCTCAAAACAAGAAAAAGAAACCTATTTTACTAAAAAAGTAATGACAAAAATTGCTTTTCTAACTAAAAGGGAAATAAATTATTTCTCAAAATTCATTTCCCTTTTAGTAAAATCCAAATCCCCCGATATACCAAATACAAAACACTAATTATTACTTTAGTTTTAATTTATATGAAAACATTTTTATTTTTATTCGTATTTTTATTTTCCGTTACCAATTCATTTTCTGCCGTGAGAACGTGGGACGGCGGCGGCACGGATGCAAATTGGTCAACAGCGGCAAATTGGGTTGGTGATGTTGCGCCCGTCGCCGGAGACAGTTTGGTTTTTCCGGCGACGGCGGCACAATTTTCCACGACAAATAATATATCGTCTTTTACATTTTCTGCGCTGACAATTGAAGGTGGAAACTACACAATCGGCGGATCAGCCTTGCGAATAACGGGAGGTTTAACGGTCAATGATGGAAACCAGGCATTCAACACATTTGTCGAACTTACAAGTTCACAAACCTTTAATGCGGCGCAAGATTCGACCGTAACCATCGGTTTATTATTTATTGCCAGCGGATTTTCTAATCCATTCGTTCTTACATTAGACGGCGCAGGCAGTTTTTTTATCGGGGTGATTACAGGCACTGGAAGTTTAACAAAAATAGGTTCGGGCGCATCCTTGATTGCGGCGGCTGGCAGTTACAACGGCGCGGTAACGCTGAATGAAGGAGTTCTGGTTGTTGACGCGAATATTCCTGAAAGCACGGTCACAATCAATTCGGGAACAATCGGCGGAACGGATTTCTTTGGTTTAAGCGGTTTCGGAGGAACAGGAACGGTTGGCGCAACTAATGTTTCGGCTGGCGTTATCAGCGCGGGAACGCTGAATTCACCGACGGGAATTCTCAACATCAGCAACGGTCTGACTTTTACGGCAAACGGAAATTATGTCTGCAAAATCGGCGGAACAACTGCCGGAGCTAACGGACACGACCAATTAAATGTGACGGGAACGGTTTCACTTAACAATGCGCGGCTCGTATCGCTTCCGCTTAATACTTTTCGTTCGGCAATCGGTGATCAATTCGTGATTTTACGAAATGACGGTACTGATCCGATCAACGGAACATTTCTGAACGCACCCGAAGGCGCAGTTTATGCCGGTGCGCTCAACACGGCTTTCAGAATTACTTATCAAGGCGGCGACGGCAACGATATTGTTATCACTCGCGTCAATCGTGCCAATTTCGATTTTGACGGCGACGGTAAATCCGATATTTCCGTTTTTCGCCCAAGCAATCGGGTTTGGTATATCACAAACAGTTCAAACAGTTCTTTCCGCGCCGAGCAATTCGGACTTAGCACCGACCGCATTACACCCGCCGATTACGACGGTGATAACAAAACCGATATTTCCGTCTTCCGCGATGGCGTTTGGTATCGGCTGAATAGCTCTGACGGAGTTTTCAATGCGGTTCAATTCGGAATAGCGGGTGATATTCCTGTTTCTGCCGATTACGACGGCGACGGACGAGCCGACATCACAGTTTATCGCCCGTCAACTGGAATTTGGTGGACAATTTCGAGCATTAACAATACTGTTTCGGCTCAACAATTCGGTATTGCAGAAGATAAACCGACTTTTGGTGATTATGACGGCGACGGACGAGCCGACATTGCCGTTTATCGCCCTTCGCAGGGCGTATGGCACATTCTCCAAAGTTCAAATAATTCATATCGAGCCGAACGGTTTGGAGTCAGCGAAGATAAACCCGTAACCGGAGATTATGACGGCGACGGCAAAAACGATCTAGCTGTTTTTCGTCCAAGCACAAGCGTTTGGTATATTTTGCGAAGCAGTAACGGAAGTTTTAGCGCGTTGCAATTCGGATTGACGAACGATATTCCGACACCGGGAGATTACGATGGCGACGGTAAAACTGACATCGCTGTATATCGAAATGGTTCGTGGTATATATTAAATAGTTCAAACGGAAATGTGAGTTACCCGCAATTTGGCTTAAATGGTGATATTCCAACATCATCTGCTTTTGTTACTCAATAGAGTTAATAAAATCAAGGTGAAAAACTGTGATTTTATGAAAATTAAAGTCGCGTTTCGTGAAAAAAAGTGTGCGAAGAAATAATGTTTCACACACTTTTTTTCAGATATTTAATCAATTTTTCTAACCGAATCGCCGACACGAATCGTACCGGACTCAATGACTTTGGCGTTTATTCCGCGCAGATGAAGCTGTTTTCCGACCTTTGAATTGACGAATTTCAT
>JBBRVS010000005.1:0-57607 GCA_038246645.1 Pyrinomonadales bacterium | reverse complement strand
AAATGGCAAAAAGAGTTATCGAAATCGCCCAACTGACAATCGAGCAAGACAATAAAACCAGACTTTTGCTGAACGGTGCGCGTGACAGATCAGTTAATGAATTAAATAATCTGGAAAAATCCACACGCGGCAACAATGCGTATTTGCGCGAACAAACAAAAGGTTTGGCTTACGACAGGAGTGTTTGAGCGAATAATTTTGTCGTAAAAAAATAAAAAGAAGCGGGCTGAGAATAATTTTTTCTCAGCCCGCTTCTTTTTATCAAGTTTTTCTTTAATTTGAAATTTTTATAAACAGTTTCAAAAAAAATCCTTTATCCGGTGGCAGAAACAGGTTCGTCTTCATCGGAGACGGCATCTTCGATATGCAGACGCTTGATTTTTTCGACCAGCGTCGTGCGTTTCATATTCAGAAGTTTTGCCGCCTGCATTTTATTTCCGCCGGTTTTTTCAAGTGTTTGCAGCAAGAGTTCGCGTTCGATCTGCGAAACAACGCTGGATAGATCAATTCCTTCATCGGGAATCGTGTCGGGAATCAAATTTGATCCGAACGGAATTTGAAACATATTCGGCTGATTTTTGATTTCTTCCGGCAGATGTTTGAGCAAAATTCTTGATTCGACACCGGAAAATACAGCGGCGCGTTCCATCGCATTTTGAAGTTGGCGCACATTTCCGGGGAAATTGTAGGAAATTAATGAATGCAGTGCTTCTTCGGAAACGATTTTCAGCGGAAGACCGACCGATTTGCAGAATCTTTCAAGCAAACCTTGAGCAATCGGCGCGATGTCGTCGGGGCGTTCTCTGAGCGGCGGAACTTTTAAATGGACGACGTTCAAACGATGAAAAAGATCGGCGCGGAAACTTCCGTCCCCGATCTTTTCCTCCAGATTCGCGCTCGTTGCGGCGACGATCCGCACGTCAACTTTGATCGTTTTTGACGAACCTAATTTTTCAAATTCGCTTTCCTGAAGCACGCGCAGCAGTTTAGACTGCAAAGACAGATTCATATCGCCGATTTCGTCCAGAAAAAGCGTTCCGCTGCTCGCTTGTTCAAAACGCCCCTTTCGATCCGCCTGCGCTCCGGTGTATGCGCCTTTGATGTGTCCGAAAAGTTCGTCTTCGAGAAGCTGTTCGGGAATCGCCGCGCAGTTGAGCGCGACAAACGCATTTTTGGCGCGGTTGCTCGAATTATGAATCGCCCGGGCGACCAATTCCTTTCCCGTTCCGGTTTCGCCCGTTATTAACACATTGATCTTAAATGGGGCAATGGTTTCGATCTGTTCGAGCAGCTGGATCATCATCGCCGATTTGGCAATGATCGAAGAGCTGAAAATGGTCGGCAAAGATTTTTCGTCCGATTGTTTCTCGACCCTGCCGACGGCAACGCGAATCGAACTGAACAAATCATCGAGGGCAATCGGTTTGGACAAAAAATCCGACGCGCCGAGTTTCATTGCCTGAACCGCGACATCAATCGTGCCGAATCCGGTCATCACGAGAATCTGCACGTTCGGATTATGCCGGAGTCCGAAGGGAATAAATTCAAGACCGGTCTTTCCGGGCAAATTTACATCGGTCAAGATTACGTCAAAAACATTTTCGTCGAGAAATTCGATGGCTTCTTCAGCGGATTTCGCGCCCTGAACGTGATGACCTTCCATATTTATCGCGTCGAGCAGAACATTACGCAACCGAACATCATCTTCAACTATTAGAATTTTAGCTTTCATTTGATCAGGAATGGCAAGCATTTTTATTTGTAGGGAGTTTTAAACAACTTAATATTTTAACTGATTAGGTCATTAAAACATCAGCAAGAAATCTTTACTGAATTGCCGTGCAGCTTTAGCTGACGGATTAATTAGTTGAATTAAATCAAGGACCTCCGCCGAATTTAAGAAAAAATATCAATCATCCCGAGAGCTTTAACTGAAGCACTAAGGAATTTTTCATTTGTTAACATTTTGGCTAAAGCCTTATGTCCTTGAATTATCCTTCCGTCAGCTAAAGCAGACGGCAATTCATAATATTGAAGTCCTAATCAGTTATCTTAAGATTTAAACAAAGCAATAAATCTTTGCATTAGCTTACCAACTCAAAATAACCTACCCGGCAAGATGTGTCAACAAAATGACATTCTTTTCGGATAAATTGACGATTCAATGTCAAAAAACTGTTGGATTTATGGCAAATCAAGCAAATTCAGGCTTGTTTGGCTACGGCACGCCTCTTGCAATTAGACGAACGGGAGGTAATCTTACGATGAGTTTAAATTCGACAGACGGCATAACAAACTTACTGCAATCATTTATGGACGTGCAAAGCCGCCGTTCGGAGGTTATTGCCGGAAATATCGCCAATGCGGATACTCCGGGTTATGTCGCCAAAGAACTCGATTTCCAGGATTATCTGAAAGAAGCCGCACATCAAAGCTCACTTCCTCAAGCTCAACAAAATTGGCAAGGTCTTTCATCTTTTGCTCCCACAGTCGTCGAACAAACTCCCACGGTTATCGGCTTAGATGGAAACACTGTTGATGCGGGGCGCGAAATGGCAGAATTAGCGCAAACCGGAATGAATTTTAATTTCGGTGCGAAAATGCTCCAATCGCGCCTCCGCCTTTTAAGAACGGCAATCAGGGAAGGCAGGTAAGTTTTAATGAAAACGGAAAACGGAAAACGGAAAATGTTTTCAAAATGTAAAAAAAATAATCCAAAATCCAAAATCTAAAATCCAAAATCGAATTATGTCATTATTTACAATTTTCAAAATTTCATCGCAGGGAATGACGGCGCAGCGTCAGCGGCTCGAAACCGCGGCGGCGAATCTGGCAAATGCCAATTCGACGCGCACCGAAACGGGAAAACCGTATCAACGCCGCGATGTCGTTTTTGAAGCGCAGAATATAAATGATGCGTGGAATGACAATGCGATTGCGAGCGGTTTATTTAATAACGAACAAATTGCGCAGGGCGTTTCGTCCGAAGTGATTTTAGCGGATGAAAATCAATTTATCACGCAGTATCAGCCCGGACATCCCGATGCCGATGCCAACGGGTATGTCAATTTGCCGGATGTTGATCCACTCGAAGAAACGGTCAATATGATGTCGGCGGCGCGTTCGTTCGAAGCAAATGCCACCGTTTTTAATACAGCGAAAGAGCTTGCCCGAATCAGCCTTAATTTAGGCGACGCATAAATTTTATAAAAGATGAATATCAGCAATATTAATTCGATAATTTCTTCCGCCCAAGCGTCTCCTACAAACAAAATTTCCACCGGAGATACGGAAAACTCAGGTGGAAACTTTGGTTCTATGGTAAAAGATGCCGTTGAATCAATAGACAGCACGCAAAAATCTGCCGATCAAGAAATAGCTAAGGCGGTAACGGGCGAATCTCCCGATCTCCACCGCACGATCATTGCGCTGCAAACAGCCGATCTAAAATTTCAACTCGGATTGCAAGTCCGTAACAAGCTTATCGGCGCGTATGAAGAAATCATGAGGATGCAGGTATAAATTTTTTAATTTTTTTTCAAATTAACGGAAAAGCCTGAAAAACAGATAAATCCAAAATCTAAAATCTAAAATCCAAAATCCAAAATATGCCCGCATTTATTGAACAAATTAAAGAAGTCTGGAATCGGATGGCGATGAACGGCAGAATTGCCGTGATCAGCGGGGCGGTTGCCACACTCGGTTTGATGGCAGCTGTTTTTTATTACGGCACACAGCCCGAATACGGTGTTTTATTTTCCGATTTAAATCCGGCAGACGCTCAAAGTATTGTCGAAAAACTCAAAGCCTCAAACACGCCTTACTCACTCACCAACGGGGGTTCGACGATTCAGGTTCCGTCCGAAAAAATTTCCGAGCTGCGCCTGCAAATGGCTGGCGAGGGAGTGATTTCGGGCGGACACGTCGGGTTTGATCTGTTTGATAAAACGAATTTCGGCGCAACCGATTTTGCTCAACAGATAAATTACCGCCGCGCCATCGAAGGCGAACTTGCCAAAACACTCGAATCAATGGAAGAACTCGAAGGTGCACGGGTTCACATCACACCGAAAAAAGAATCGGTTTTTACCGAAAAGGAAGAAGGCGCAAAAGCTTCCGTCATGCTGCGCGTCAAGCAGGGCAAACAAATCTCGAATGAACGAACGGATGCGATTGTCAATCTCGTTTCCGGTTCGGTCGAAGGACTCGACCCGTCAAATGTTTCCGTAATGGACACCCGCGGCAGACTTCTGACATCGGGGCGCGGAAAATCGAGCGGCGGCGGCGATGCCGGAGCCTTTAACGCCCAGCTCGAAGCCAAACAAAAATTCGAAGCGGAAAACGCGGCGCGAATTATCGCTTTGCTCGAGCCGGTCGTTGGCGAAGGTCGCGTTCGAGCCGATATTTCGGCGGATGTTGATTTTAGTCAGGTCGAACAAACCGAAGAAAAATATAACCCGCAATCGCAGGTTATTCGTTCGCAGCAGAGCGCTCAAGAAACCAAAACCGCGACTAAAACAAATGCGGTCGGCGGCGGTGCAGGCGGCGCAGGCGGCGTTGTCGGCGCACGGGCAAATGATCCGACCGCGCCGAATCAGCCGGTTCAGCAAAATCAGCAGAACGGAAATGACGAGAGAGTTGCCACGACAACAAATTACGAAATTGATAAAACGGTCAAAAAAACCATCGGCGGCGGCGGACGAGTCAATCGTCTGACGGTTTCGGTCGTCGTGGATCATAAAAATGTCAATGGCACTGAAGTGGCGCGAACAGCCGATGAAATTAAGCAAATGCAGGATTTAGTCGGCGCGGCGGTCGGCGTTGACGCCAATCGCGGCGATTCGGTCGTTGTCCAGACAATGCCGTTTGATAAACCGCAAATCGAAGGCGGAAGCGCAACATTTTTGGAAAAAAATAAGCAAATCATCAATCCGGCGATGAAATACGGCGCATTGGTTTTAGTCGCGCTGTTGATTTTGTTCTTTATAATCCGCCCGGCTCGTAAAGCCATTAGAGCGGCAATCGCTCCGGCGCAAGACAAAAATTTATTGACCGAAGGAACGAGAGAAGAAGAAGAAGAAGAAGAAGAAGAAGAAGAAGAAGCTGAAAACCTTGAGTTGAAAGACTCACAAGCAGTTCCGGAACTCAAAACAAGGATGACGGTTGCCGAACTGGAAGCAAAAATGGACGGAGAAATAAATGATGAAAGTCAAGCTCTCCAAATGGAAACTTTCAGAATGGAAACTGTCAGAAAAACATTAATTTCACAAACAATCAAGGAACCGGAAATGGTCGTCAGCACGCTTCGCGGCTGGCTTCGTGAATAGAAAAAAAACGATTAATTTTTACAATAATTATGAATCATTCTACAGGAACAGGTTTTATTGAAAATTCAATCGCGGCACCGTATATGCTGGGCGACGGAATTATTGACCACGAACCAATGTCGGGCGCGAAAAAAGCGGCTATTTTATGTTTGACTCTAGGCGAAGAAGCCGCTTCAGTGATGTTCAAATATCTGGATGAACGTGAAGTTCAGATTCTTTCGAAGGAACTGGCTCTTTTACCGGACGTGAAATCTGAAATTGCCGATCCTATCGTTGATGAATTTAATCAATTATTGCTTGCCCGCAGTTATGTAACAACGGGTGGTGTCGAATATGCAAAACGCCTTTTGAATCGCAGTTTCGGTGCGGAAGTTGCAAAAATATTAACCGATAAAGTCGTGCATTCCCTGGAAATACCGGGGAGTTTTGAAGAAATTCAAAAAACTGATCCGCAGCAGCTCGGAAAACTTTTTCAATCGGAACATCCGCAAACGATTGCCGTTGTTATGGCGCATCTCGATTCTTCTACTGCCGCCGATGTTCTGAAACACTTACCCGAAGACGTGCGCGGCGACATCATTGAGCGGCTGGCAAATCTGCAAACGGTCTCGCAAGACGTTATTAAAAGAATCGCCTACGTTTTGAATCAGAAATTAGTCAGCGTCAAAGGAATGAGCCGCACAACGGTCGGTGGAATCGGCTCGGTCGCCGAAATCTGCAACCGGCTTGACCGCGAAACAATGGGACTGATGCTTGAACAAATCGAAAATAATAATCCCGAACTTGCGCTCGAAATTCGAAATCTGATGTTTACATTTGAAGACATTCTACTAATAGACGACATTGGGATCCGCGAAATTATGCAGCGTGTTGACAAAAAAGTTCTGGCACTCGCGCTCAAGGGAACGGTCGTAGAATTACAAGAGCGATTCTTTACAAATATGTCGAGTCGCGCCGTTGAAATGATGAAGGAAGAAATGGAATTTATGGGGCAAGTCAAAATCAAAGAAGTGCACGGCGCACAACGCGAAATTGTCGAAATGCTGCGCGAATTGGACGACCAGGGAATTGTCAGTCTAACCGGAAATGAAGGAGGTGAAGATGAGTACGTCAGCTAAAGTAGTTAAAAAACACGCGGCGGAAAGATTTAGATCCTTCACGATTCCGGAAATCGGTCAAGGACATAATTCATCTGAAACTAAGTCAGGTTTTACATTTCCCGAACTGAATAATTTAGAACTGATTGAAGAAAAGGTTGAAATAGTTAGGGAAAGAAAGATTCAGGCATTTACCGAGGAAGACATTTTGAGGGAAGCCCGCGATGAAGCCGCCCGAATAATTGCTCAAGCCGAAAAAGATAAGGAAATGATCGAACAAGCGGCGAAGGAAAAAGGCTTGCAGTTTGCTCAGGGCAAAATTGATGCGGAGGTCGTCTTACGGGTCAATCAAATGCGCGACGAACTTTCCCTGACCATCGAAAAAATTGCCGGATTAAACGCCGAAATTACCGCCGGAGCGGAAGAGCAATTAGTCGAATTAGCCCTCGAAATTGCCAAAAAAATTGTTCAAAGAGAAGTTTCGATTGACCGCGAAATCGCGTTGACATTGGTCAAGGTTTCTTTAAAAAGATTAAATAACCGCGCAACGGCGCAGGTTCATTTAAGTTCCGACGATTTTGCCTTTGTTCAATCGCATCGCGAAAAACTCGATTTTCACGGTTCGCTCGAAATTATCGAAGACCGTTCGATTTCCGTCGGCGGCTGCTTGATCCGAACCGAAACCGGCGATATAGATGCCCGCATCGAATCGCAATTTGAAGAAATCGCCCACGGACTTCTGGGAGTTTAACGTCCCGCCGGCTGTCCCGGCGGCTGTCCCGCTGCCAATTCTTTGATTTCTAAAAATTTCTACTTGAGAGCGAGACGCTCTCAAGACAGCCAGCGAGACGCTGGCGTTACAAAAAATATGTTGTCAGCTTATCGTCAAAAACTAGAGAAAATTGATCCGCTCAAATCGGTCGGGCGCGTAACCCGTGCGGTCGGTTTGATTATCGAATCAAACGGTCCGGCGGTTTCGGTCGGCGATCTGTGTTATCTGGATTCGCAGCAAGGCGGACGAAATACGATGCTCGAAGTCGTCGGGTTCCGCGACAACAATGTTTTATTGATGCCGCTCGGACAAATGCCGCCCGTCAAAGTCGGCGAAACGGTGGTTGCCGCCGGTGTCAAAAGCGAGATCGGTGTCGGCGAAAACCTATTAGGCAGAACAATTGATGCACTCGGTCGCCCGCTTGACGGGTTCGGCGAGATCAAAACGGACATCGCTTATCCGCTGAACCGAAAAGCGACTAATCCGCTTTCGCGCGTCAATATTGACGCGCCGCTCGAAACGGGCGTTCGCGTCATTGATGGTCTTTTAACCATCGGCGCGGGACAGAGAATCGGGATTTTCGGCGGTTCGGGCGTTGGCAAATCAACACTTCTGGGAATGATGGCAAAGCGTTCGGCGGCGGATATAAATGTCATCGCGCTGATCGGCGAGCGCGGACGCGAAGTTCGTGAATTTATCGAAAACGAACTCGGCGAAGAAGGAATGGCGCGGTCGGTCGTCGTTGTTTCGACTTCCGACGATTCGGCACTGGTCAGAATTCGTGCGGCTCTGGCGGCAACGGCGATTGCCGAATATTTCAAAGATTGCGGCGCAAATGTGCTGCTTATTATGGATTCGGTGACGCGCTTTTGTATGGCGCAGAGAGAAATCGGACTCGCGGCGGGCGAACCGCCCTCGTCGAAGGGCTACACGCCGTCGGTTTTTTCGCTGCTTCCGCGCCTGCTCGAACGCGCCGGAAAATTTGAAGGCGGCGGTTCGATCACGGGTTTTTACACCGTTCTGGTCGAAGGCGATGATATGAACGAGCCGATTGCCGATGCCGTGCGCTCGATTCTTGACGGTCACATCGTCTTATCGCGCCAGCTTGCCGCACAGAATCATTATCCGTGCATTGATATTCTAAACAGCGCATCTCGTTTATTCGGAACGGTTGCAGACAACGAACATAAACTTCAAGCCGGACAAATCCGCGAACTTCTTGCCGCGTATCAAAAAGCCGAAGATTTAATCAATATCGGCGCGTATCAGCTCGGCAGTAACAAGGTTATTGATCTGGCAATTGCCCGACACGAAGAAATTCTGGCGTTTCTCAAACAATCCGGCGAAGAAGAAACTTCATTTAACGATTCGATTCAAAAATTGTTGGCAATTAAAACTACTTAAAAGAAATTAATTTAACCGCAGATAAACACAGATGAACAAAGATAAAAACAAATTATTACAAAGCAGACACGATCAGAATTTACTAAATAAATATCCGGGTTCATCTGTGTTTATCTGCGGTTAAAAAACTCTTACAACCAAAATGAAAAAATTCAAATTCACATTGCAAACCGTTCACAATGTCCGCGAAATGCGGCAGGAAACCGAGCATCTTGTTTTGGCACAATTGCAAAACGAAGCCGAAAAAGCCGCCGAACGAGTCAGACAAATCCAGCAGATGCGTAATGAAGCAATCAAAAATTATACGCTTCGTCTGCAAGCCGGAGCGGCGATCAATGTATTTGAATTGGAAATGAATTCAAATCATATTTCCACGCTCGACCGCCTGATTCGTGAAGCGCTGGAAGTTGTCGAGCAGACCAAACAATCGTGCACCGCGCAGCTCGCCACACTGGCAACTGCAACGCGCGCCGTAAAAATTACGAATCGGTTGCGCGAAACCCAGGTCTTACGCCACAAATCGGAAGCCGAACGGCACGAACAAACCGCGATTGATGAACTCGTTTCAGCCAATTACGCCAGACGGATGACCCAATGATTAAAATGATTTCTTTTAACAACTTCGATAATTTTGACGGCAAAACAAACGCTTCGAGCGATGCGAAAACGGAAGCGACGGCGCAGAATTTTACCGCGATTCTAAGCGGTTTTACGCCGCTTCGAACAAAACCGGAAAATATGCCGCCAAGTGGTGAAATGTTTATGAAAAAGAATATGAGCGGCGAACAGGCGGATAAGAATGAGAGCGCCGCACAGGAGTCGGATATCGAAGCGATCAAAAATTTTATGTTTCCGCCGCAGAATTTTAAAGCTGAAAAAACGACTTCCGGCGATCAAACGGAAGTGGGAACTTTAGTCGAAACGAGTTCGCCGCGAGAGGAAACAAGCATTCATAAAAATAAAATGATGCCGGAACAATTGGCGCATTTATATCAAGTTGAGGATCCGACCAATAAACAAAACGGCGAAATAATCAACGGCAAAATTCAGGTAAATTATTTGTATCAACCGGATACGACTAAAGAAATTGCTGCCGATGCACCGGAAAGATTGCCCGTTGTGCAAACAAATAATGAAAAAATCGCTCCGCCGGTGAATCAGGAAACATTTGCCGAAAATGCGCCCGAAAGAGGAATATTAACGCAATTTGACAATATCGAATCCAAACAACCTTCGATGTGGAGTCGGGAACAAAGCATTCCGCGTGAGATTCCGAACGAGATACCGAATGTGCGGATTCCAAATTTCGCCAACCGGGAAAGACGGGAATCGAGCGTCAGATTCGTTACAAAACAAGATGATATTCTCGATCTTCCGGCAAATGATTTACCTCTGCCTCAAAAAACGAAAGAAGATGACTTTGATCAAATGTCGGATTTATATCAACTTGAATTTCCCGAAACTAAACAAAACGGCGAGATAAAGAAAGGCGAAATTCCCGTAAATCATTTGGATCAATCAAATACCGGCAAAGAAATTGTTGCCGAAGCCCCCGAAAGATTGCCGATTCTGACAGATGATCTCAAAAAAATCGAGCCGCAGACAAACCGGGAAACATTCGCGGAATATCCGCCGGAAGGAAGAATTCTAACGCAATTTGACAATATCGAATCCAAACAACCTTCGATGTGGAGTCGGGAACAAAGCATTCCGCGTGAGATTCCGAACGAGATACCGAATGTGGGGATTCCAAATTTCGCCAACCGGGAAAGACGGGAATCGAGCGTCAGATTCGTTACAAAACAAGATGGTATTCTCGATCTTCCGGCAAATAATTTTCCGCCGGTGAACGCCGAAATTAAAGAAACCCCGATTCTTACAATCGCAAACGGAAAAGCTGAAACGGTAGAAATACTTTCCGTCGAATCTTCATCTGCCAAACCGGTTAATAATAATTTTTTAGCCGAAAATAAGCCGATTTCGGTCGAAAAAGTTTTAACGGAAGAAAATAAAGCTCCGGTTCAGCCGAAAATCGAAATTTCCGAAATAGTTTCGGAAATAAAAAATTCCTCCAAAAACTTAAATTCGGCTGAAAAAGTCTTATCCGATTTGAATCCGTTCAATGTGGCAAGTTATGAAAATAATCAAGTTAAACCAACAGCCGGACAAACCGATATTTTAGAATTTCCCGAAATTCAAACATCCGATACGGAAGAAATTGTTGAAATAAAAACGGATAATTTCGAACTGCTCGATTTTACGCAGGGCGAAACTTCCGAAATTACACAAATTCCGAGCGAACAAGATTTTGCCGCCAACGAATTTGAAATCAAAACTCTCGATGAAAAGACGCAAGCTCAATTAAATCAACGGGTAAAAACCGAAATTCCGCCAACCGGCGAAACGAAAATAAATGCCGATCCGGTGCAGTTTAAGAACTTAAAGTATTTTTTCAATAATGAAACAAATCGCGTTGATGAAGTACACATTTCGGATTTGCCCGCCGATTCAGTCGCTTTTAGTGAAACTGAAACGGCGAATTTGAAAAAGGATTCTGCGGTTGAATCGCAGCTGATGAACGGTTTGACCAAACTTTACGACAAAGTTTCGGAAATCGTCCGTGAAGACGGCGCGAGCGACAACATTCGAGCGGAAATCAAGGGTGCGGAAGTTAAAACGGAAATTAAGACTTCGGAAATTAAAGCGGAAGTTGAGACTTCGGAAGTTAAAGCAAAAAATCCGGTCGCCAATCAATCTGAGGAATTATGGGCGGGTTATACAAATGATAATCCGGTTCACCCGACAAATCCGATGAGAAGAGAAAGCAAGTCGCGCGAGATTTCCGACAATCCGGTTGACACGACAAATTCGATCAGAGAAAGCAAACCGCGCCCGGTTTTCGGCAAAGAAGTTTTTGATGAACTCGGCGTTTCAGCAGCTAATGAAAACCGTGGTTTACAGAATTTTGCAAAACCGCAAATTATCAATTCCGCGATAAATCCGGCGCAGGAAAGGGTTGATTTTAATAGTCAAAATGTGAATTTACAACATCCGCAAACCATTGCACAAATCAATTTAACCCGGGCGGAAAAACCGATTCCGAAACCAGACAAACCCTTAGAAATGTCAATGAAAATTTCGGATTTGAACTTTAAAAAATTCTTAAATCCGGTGGCGAATGAAGCGGAAGTTATCAAAGTTACGCCGAATTCGTTGATCGAAGACAGCGCGGTTTTTGAGCAAATCGAACCAAAAATTATTGAATTGGCGAAGTTTGTGGATAAAACCGGAGAAACGGATCTGCTGAAAATGCGGCTGAATCCGGCGGAATTGGGCGAAATCGAAATCCGGCTTGAAAAGGATGCGTCGGGCAAAATAAACGCGCATATTCAAACAAAAACTGAAGCGACTCAGCATATTCTGGGAGAAAGTCTCGGACAACTTCGGGAATCTCTGCAAAATGCCGGTTGGCAGGTCGAAAAATTGGAAGTCTCTTTCGATGCAAACCAGTCAAACGGAAATGAACACCGCGAAAACGGGTCGCGGGAATTTGAAACCGAAGAAACCGGGCGCAAAAACGCATTCGGTTTTGACGGGAATCTAGAAAACGAAGGCGAAAAAACGGAAAATCCGTCGGATCGTCTGGTCAACTTGCGGGCTTAAAAAATCCGCTCTCAATCGGTAAAAAAAAGATGAATATAAATGCTATAACATCGGCGAACTCGAATCTTTCGTCGTCTTCTACCAACGGTACGAGTCAAACATCCGACCGCGATTTGTTTATGTCTCTGCTCGTTGCTCAACTAAAAAATCAAGATCCGCTCCAACCGCAAGACGGAACGGAATTTGTCGCGCAACTGGCGCAATTCAACTCGCTCGATCAGCTTATCGGTATCCGAGAATCTATCGAAAAATTAACCTATCAAATGCAACAGTTAGAAAATCAGAATCCGCAAAATCCTGGTTCTACAACAAAAAACTAAAAAAAACGGAGAACAAATAAAATGGCTTTTTCTTTTAACGCAGCACTTTCAGGCTTAAATGCCAATTCAAACGCTCTGAGCGTTGTCGGAAACAATATTTCAAATGCAAACACGATTGGTTTTCGCAGCAGTTCGATTACCTTTTCAGACGTTTTTGCCAATTCCTACGGCGCGCGCTTAAACGGTGCCGGACTTTCACTGCAAATCGGAGACGGTGTACAAACATCTTCGATTCAAACCAATTTTTCTCAAGGAACGCTTGCCGAATCGAATTCGCAGCTTCACGGGGCAATTCAAGGCAACGGTTTTTTTGTCGTTCGAAATGCCGAAGGAAATATGAACTATACCCGCGCCGGAGATTTTACGGTCAATAATCAGGGTTATCTGATCACGCCCGGCGGCAATCAGATTCAAGGCTATGCCGCCAACAGCGGTGTCGTTACACCCGGTTCGGCATTATCTTCGCTTCGCCTGCCGATCGGTCAAACACTTGCCCCGCAGACGACGACCAATGCCAGTTTGAGAATTAATCTCGATACTAATGCCGCGACAGGTTCGGACTTTCACGCGACGATGCAGATTATTGATTCACGCGGAACGACCCGAACGATGGATATGGAATTTACCCGGCTGGCTGACGGAAGTTTTGATATGACGGCAACGGTTGACGGAAATCCGGCTGAACTTTCGGCAAACGGCGGCGCACCGGTAAACACTCCGGTCAATTTTACCTTTGATTCCAGCGGAAATCTGACTTCACCGACATCACTTGCGGTCATTCCCGATCAAGGTCAACTCGGCGGCGCGACTCTTCCGTCAGTCGAAATCAACCTGCGGGAAACCAATCCCGACGGCACGCCGGGCGCATTTAATATGGTCAGTTATGCCCGACCCTCAGCAGTTTCCTCGACAACGCAGGACGGTTTTCCGTCAGGTGAATTAAGCGGTTCTTCGGTTGATCCGAACGGAGTTATTTATGCAATTTTCTCAAACGGGCAATCGCGTCCGGTCGGGCAATTTGCTCTGGCAACATTTAATTCTTCGGAAGGCTTGTCGAGACTCGGCGGAAATATGTTTGCCGAAACACTTGCTTCAAATCAAGCGACAATCGGCGCACCCGGTTCGGGTGGACGCGGATTTATAGCGGGCGGCTATCTTGAACAAAGTAACGTCAGCATTACCAATGAATTTGTAAAATTAATTGAAGCCCAACGCGGATTTCAATCAAATTCAAAGGTTATCAATACGCTTAATCAAACTTTACAAGATCTGTTACAAATTTTATAAAAGCCGTTTTAAGATAAATATCAATGGAGTTAAGCCTCAAAATTGATATTGAAAAATAGAAATTACGTCCTTTACAAAAAGAAACGGAAAAAGAAAAAGCCCGATTAATTTCGGGCTTTTTTTTTCAGGAAATAATATTTTTAATTTGATTTCCTGTCGGCATCATAAAATAGTGCGGCGAATAATCGGCGAAGCGCGGAAAAAGCCCGATCAATCAGACTGGAAAAGATTTCTGCGACCAACGGTAATCGGACGTTGCCTCTTGCTTCCTGACGCAGCTCGCTTATATTTATGAGAACTGCCGGAACATAATCTTTGAATGTTTTAAAGTAATCGGGAAAATTCCGCTTATTTGCTCAGAGCGGCTTGAGCAATAGCGTTGAGTGGCAGGATTTCGTTTGCTGCTCCGAGTTTTGCGGCTTCGCGCGGCATTCCGTAAACAACCGAGGTTTGTTCGTCCTGAGCGATTGTTCGTGCTCCGTTTTGCTTCATTGTGAGCAGACCGGCTGCGCCGTCTGCGCCCATTCCGGTAAGTAAAACACCAGTGGCATTTTTCCCGGCGTGGCGCGAAACCGACTGAAACAGGACATCAACCGCCGGACGTTGAAAATGAACGAGCGGACCATCCTTTAAAATAACAAAATATTTTGCGCCGCTGTTTTGCAAGAGCATATGTTGATTTCCCGGAGACACCAAAGCAACTCCCGGAACGACCGCATCGCCGCTTTTGGCTTCTCTGACTTCCATCGCGCAGATATTATTCAGCCGTTTGGCAAAAGCTTCGGTAAATCCCTGCGGCATATGTTGAACGATGACCGTGCCGGGAGCATTAGCGGGAAAACTTCGCAAAACGGTTTCGATTGCCTGTGTGCCGCCGGTCGAAGCACCGATGGCAATGATCTTGTGGGTTGTTTCGAGATGATTAAATGAAGCAACCGAAGGTTTGGAAACTTCTTTTTGTCTGGCAAAAACACGCGCCTTTGATGCGGTGCGAATGGCTTGAACCAGATGTTTTTGAACATCCGGCGTAGAAAATTGCGAGCCGGGTTTATTGACAATATCTATTGCTCCAAGCGAAAGTGCGCGCAGGGCATTTTCGCTGTTTTGCGGTGTCAGCGAACTGACCACAATGACGGGCATCGGATAATGCTGCATTAATTTCGATAGAAATGTCAGTCCGTCCATTCGCGGCATTTCGACATCGAGCGTCAAAACATCGGGCGCAAGACGCGCAATTTTTTCACGCGCCATAAACGGATCAATCGCCGTTCCGACGACTTCTATATCTTCGACCTTCGACAGTTCATCGGTTAAAATTTTGCGAACGACTGCCGAATCGTCAACTATAAGAACACGAATCATTATTGTTTTCCTCGAGTGTAGAGCAAAACCTCGGCGCGACCTTCTTCCAGATTAAAATGCGCGACGGCTTTCGGGTCTTCGGTTTCTTCGATTTCCGTCATAAATTGCGGTGCACCGAGCTTGAATACGGCTTTTTTTCCGGCAATCATCGAAAGTGCGTTGCCGCAGATAACGTTGGCAATTTCGCCAAGCGCATCTCTTTGCATTTCTTCTTCCACAGGCATTTCTTCGCCGAGCATATTCTCCGCAATGGTCGGCATCATACTGCTTTCCACCTGCAAAACGAGCCGCCCGTCAAAATCACCTTTAAAATCTATACTGATCGCCGAGCTGGTTTTCGGATCGAGTCCCAATACGTCCATATCCGGTACCGGAAACATAAAACCCAGTTCTTCAAAAGTCAAAATTGTTGCTTGATACAGTGCTTGTTCCATATTCTACTCCTGTCAGATGACAAACCTTTTCACGCAGAGTTTCGGGCGTAAAAGGTTTGTGGATAAATTCAACTCTTTTTTCGAGCAGTTTTTCGATCCGTGTTTCACTCGATTCGGTCGAGACGACAATAATTGCCAAATCTTCCGTATCGGGATTTTCGCGGACGTGATTGATTAAGGTTTCGCCGTCCATAACCGGCATATTTATGTCAACCAGAGCCAGATCAACCCAGTTTTCTTCTAAAACTTCCAACGCTTCCACGCCGTTTTTGGCTTGGTGGATTTCTCCGAGCGGTAAACCGCTCAGGCGCAGAGTTTTGCTGATTATGGAGCGCATTGCCGCGCTGTCGTCCACTATTAAAATGTTGAATGACATTATTTTCTCCGGTAATTTTTAATTGATTTCATCAGCTAAGACAGCTTTTGAATCCAATTGAAAAAATTACAACTTGGTCTCCTCATTTTGAATCTTCAAAGTTACGTCGCCTGTTTCCATATCAAGCAACATTGTTCGTGAATGTTTGGCACCAACGTCAAACGATTCGATCAATACATTGTTTTTCCACAAAAGTTTTCTGAGCATCAGAAAATTTCTTTTGCCGATTTGAAATTGGTCTTCCTTGTCGGATTGGTGAGTGCTTGCGCCGCCCGCAACTTTTACGATCATTCGTTGTTTAACCGCACCGGCTTTGTAGCAGGCGCGGAAAAATTCCGGCACGCCCGAATCAACAAACATATAAGGATTTTCCTTTGCTTTGTTCGGATTGACGCTCGAAAGCGGCAGCATAATGTGAATCATTCCGCCGACCTTTGCCACGGGATCATATGCTGTTATGCCCAGACAACTGCCCAGCGCATATGTAATTAACGTATCGTCCGGCTTGGACGATACTTTCATATCTGCAATTCCGATAATATGTTTCATTTTAAATACACCGCCGGTTTGATGTAACGATATTTGTGAACGACTCCGTTGAGACTTTCCGAATGTCCGACAAAGAGATAACCGCCCGGTTCGATCAGATCGTAAAAACGGTTGACGAGCGTTCCTTGGGTTTTTTTATCAAAATAAATCATTACATTGCGGCAAAAAATCACGTCGAACGGACCTTTCATTTTCCAGTTTCCCATCAAATTCAAACGGGCGAATTTGACCATATTTCGTATTTTGTCCGTCACCAAAAATTTATTGGAAGGCGTTTTTACAAAATATTTTTGTCTAAGAGAATGCGGAATATCTTTTACATTGTCTTCGTGATATTCGGCTTTTCGCGCTTTCTCCAAAATGCCGCCCGATATATCCGTTGCCAAAATTTTTATATCCCAACGATTTATATCAGGCAGAATTTCGTGCAGAAGCATCGCGATCGAATACGGTTCTTCGCCTGACGAACACGCCGCGCTCCAAATTCTTAAATGCTTTGAGTGTCCGATGATATTCGGCAAAATCTCTTTACTGAGAAAATCAAAGTGCGGCATTTCGCGGAAAAAATCCGTTTTATTCGTCGTCAATGAATCAATCATCTCCGAAAATTCGGACGAATCTTTTCCGACTAAATTCAGATATTCATCAAAATTGTTCAAATTCAGAGCGTATAAACGTTTGGTCAAACGTGATTTGACCAACTCACGCTTTTCTTCGCCCAGTTTGATTCCGCAAAAGTCATACACAGTATGTTTGATCTGCTCGAACTGGCTTTGAGTTATTCCTGTTTCCTTATTCATATCGGGTTGAATTCAACGATCTTATTTTTCGCTATTATTTCTATAATAATGTCGAAAAATCGAGTTGTTTGCGGCTATTGCCGTTTTGTTTAATTGAAAAATTATTTGAGCTTGTACCGGATTTTCGATCATTTGACAGAATAAAAGACTCAACCAGACCGAGCATTTCTTCCGATTGTCCGGAAAGTTGCCGCGCCGCGCTTGCGGTTTCTTCGGAATTTGCGGCATTTTGCTGCGTTACCTGATTAATTTGTTCGATTGCCGTTCCGACTTGCTGAACGGCTTGCTGTTGTTGCTCGCTTGCCATCGCAATTTCCGAAACTACCGCATTGACGCGATTAACCTGGTCATTGATCTCGGAGAGATTTTCCAAAACTTCCTGATTATGAATGATTCCCATTCCCGCGCTTTTGATCGCTTCTTCAATCAATTCAGCGGTTTGTTTTGCCGCATCAGCCGAACGAATTGCCAGATTTCTGACTTCTTCGGCGACGACTGCAAAACCTTTTCCGGCATCTCCGGCGCGAGCGGCTTCGACGGCGGCGTTAAGTGCGAGCAGATTAGTTTGGAAAGCAATTTCTTCGATAGTTTTGACGATTTTTGAAGTTGAATCGGAAGACACTTTGATCTTGTCAATTGCCGAAGTCAGCAGATTCATATTCGTCACACCTAATTCTGCGGTGGTACGCGCATTTTCGGTCATTCCACGGGCAGATTTGGCATTTGCCGTGTTTTGCGAAGACATTGATTCCATTTCCTGAAAATTGGCGGCAATTTCTTCAAGGGTGGCGGCTTGTTCGCTGGAACCTTGCGCCAGACATTGGCTGGCACCGGTAATATCATCGGCGGCGGAAGCGATCTGTTCCGAATTTCCGGCGACTTGTGAAAGCGTATCGCGAAGATTGTTGATCGTTTCATTGAGCATATCCTTGATGCGATTATAATCACCGTCAAATTCGCCGTTCATACTTTCGGTCAAATTACGAACCGCAACTTTTTCCAGAACACGCGCTTCTTCGTCTAAGAATCGTTTTGCTTCATTATATTTCTGTTCGGCTTCGGCAGTCAGCGTTTTGATCTTTTCGCGGTAGGCTTCCGTTTGCGCGGTGATGACAAAAGCAATATCGGCTTGAACCAAACGCGAAAGAGCATTTCTGAATAACTCCAGATCGTGATTGTTCGCACCGCCCTTTCTGACAGCTTCGACCAACATTTTGCGGATGATTTCATACATTGCGATAAACCAGTTTGAATTAAGGTCAATGCGGTCGTGAACTGCGCCGACAATGTAGCGGTTTTTGACATAATCGTCATCAATTCGCCCGGTAAACATTGTCAAGATGTAACGAATCAGCATCGGACGCTGACGTTCGACGCTCGAATGTTTGAGCAGAATTTCACGGGTTTCATTATTGCTGAAAACCTGTTCGTAAAATTTATCTACGATTGCATCGAGTGATCCTTTACATTCATTTGACCAACCGGCAATGATACCCAGATCATTTTCAGTTACGCCGAGAAAATTGAGGCGTTCGGCAATATCTTTATTACTGACCAGTATTTGTCCGGTTTGATAAGTACGTTTTGTTTTTAAAAGATTAAACATATGGTTATTTCCTGTTTTTAAGATTGATTAAGTTTATGGATTTTATAGATAAGCAATTCGGAAACTTTTGTGAAGTACGTATTTATAAAAATCAAACCAGAGTATTCTAAGCCCCAATGCAAAATGAAAAATGGATAATGGATAATGTCAGAAAACTCCTAAATTATTGTAAATCTGTCAGTTAAAAGAGTTTTTAGAATTTTCATAATATCCTAAAACTTTTGCTTACCTGCTTATTTTGGGATGGATCATTGTTTGATTTAATTATTTAACATTTAATTAAATAATCGCTCCCGATACTTATCGGAAAAAAAATAAAATTCATTAATTTTTTAATAAAAAGTAAATCTGCATATTTTTCAGAATAGAGTTGATGTTCAAAGTGGGAATTTGTCACGCATAAAATCGGATAAATTTGAATTTTTAATTTATGAAAAGACAATTTTTTCGCGGCTTTTATAGCCGAAAGCGATTGTCCTTCATACTTAATGTGAATCAAGAGAAATAAATGTAATAAAAAAGGTTTTTCTTGGCGAACTTTGCGCCTGACTCCAGCGTTCTTTGCGGTAAAATCTTTTTTTTTAACCGCAAAGTTCGCGCGCGTTTTACGCAAAGTTCGCCCAAAACCCTTATTAAAATCCGCGTCCGAAGTGAATAGTCATTGCAAATACTTTGTTCGACTATTCACTTCAGATTTATTGGTATTTTCTAAAATTCACCAAAAACAGAATCGTCCATATCGTCAAACGGAATCAGTTCGCTGGCATTTATCTTGGGCTTTTTGCCATTGCCATTACCGTTTGTTTTCCCGAATCCGACTTTCGCTCCGTTAGGTGTAAATGCCGGAGACTTGAACGATTTTGTGGATTTGTATCCGTTGTTTACGGAAGTCGGACGTTTCATTTCTTGTCCGCTGCTCGACAATTTGAATTTCGAGATCAGCGACAGCATTTCTTGTGATTGTCCCGAGAGTTCTTCCGCCGCGCTTGCCGATTCTTCCGAATTTGCCGCTGTTTGCTGCGTTACTCCGTTCATCTGTTCAATGGCAATGTTGATCTGCTCTACTCCCTGACTCTGTTGTTCCGAGGCTGCCGCGATTTCTGTGACAACGACGTTTACCTTTTCGATCTGTAGATTGATCTCTTCCAGATTTGCTAGAACTTCGGCGTTAAATGTTACGCCCGCTTTGGTATTGGTCACGGATTCTTCGATAAGTTGTGCCGTTGTTTTTGCCGCATCGGCTGATCTCATTGCCAGATTTCTGACTTCTTCCGCGACGACCGCAAAACCCTTTCCGGCATCTCCGGCGCGAGCCGCTTCGACAGCCGCGTTTAAGGCAAGAAGATTTGTCTGGAAGGCGATTTCCTCAATTGTTTTGACGATTTTTGAAGTCGAATCGGAAGACACTTTGATCTTCTCAACGGCTTGAGACAATTGAGCCATACTTTTCATTCCGCGTTCCGTACTGTTTTTGGCAGTATCTGAAAGGGAACGCGCTTCCTTGGAATTCGAGGCATTCTGTTTAGTAATTGCGGCGATTTCCTGCAAACTGCTGGCAACTTCTTCCAAAGTTGAAGCTTGTTCGCTTGCGCCTTGAGCGAGAACTTGCGAGCCGGAACTAATTTCATTCGAAGCCGAAGCAACTTGATCCGCTCCGACGGCAACTTGCGTCAAACCTTCATCGAGATTTCTCACGGCGGTATTGACAGCTTCTTTCATCTTGGCAAATTCACCATTATATTCGCCGGTCATCTTAGCCGTTAAATCTCTGTCGGCAACTTTTTGCATACAATCCGATGCTTCATTAAGCGGAGCCATAACGATATCCATCAATTGATTTAAGCCTTGAACGATCTCCGCATATTCACCCTGGAATTTGGAAGCATCGCCTCGAACTGTAAGTTTTCCGTCCTGCGCGGCTGAAATTAAGGTTTGAGTTTGCTTATTAAGATTTTGTAATGAAACAACAGCTTGTTTTAAATTATTATTGACTAAATCTTGTTGCGAAAGCGGTTGTATTTGAACGGACAAATCACCTTTACCCATTAAATCAACCGTGGACGCAACTTTCTTTAAGTAATCCGTTAATGAGCGGAAAGCATCTGCGAGAGAACCGATCTCATCTTTCGATTGATAATCAAATGTCTGATTAAGGTCGCCCGTTGACATTTGTTTGAGTTTGTCAACAACTTCCGTAAGCGGACCGACTAAGCTGCGGATAATCATCCAACCGATAAATAATACGAGCGCGATTATAATGACCAATGTTAAAACTAAAATTGTTGTTCGCCAGCTTACTATTGATTCTGCCTCCTTATTGGAGGCTTCAATATATTCAGCCGTTAATTTATTAGTTTGATGCAGAAAGGTTCGATGTTCAACAAATTTATCTTTTAGAATACCGTTGTTAAGTTCGGAAACTTTTGCCTTGTCGCCTCGCTGCGCCGCCGGAATTAAATCATTTTTTATAATGCTGATAAATTCTTGTGCAGGTTTATTTGATTTTGTTACTGCAAGTTCTTTTATGTCTTCCGCAAATTCTTCTTTTTTCCAGTAATCGAGCCTTTCCTGATATATCGCAATGTCTTTATTAATATCTTCGATCGTTTCATTAACTTCTGCCGTATTTTCCTGCTCTACATATTGTTGCAGGCGATTGGTAAAATATACTGTTTCCAGAAGAAATAATGTGGGGGTTTCAACTTCAGTTTGGAAAGTACGTGTTTTGACAATTTCTACCTGCATATCACTGCCGATTTTGACGGTGCTGAGCGTATTGAAGGCAATCGCACCAAACGCAACAAAGCCGATGACGAATATCCCGATCAGGATAAGCATTTTATTTTTTACATTTAAGTCTTTTAATTTGAACATAATTTTTTCCTTGCCCGGATTTTAGGGGGCGTTAAAATATTTTTTACAATTTATATCTAAAGAAAACAGCTCTATGAATTTTTAAGCAAATTAATATTTGAGCGTGATATTCGTTGATATATAAAAATAGTGATTTCCGGCGGATGTTTTATTATTATGAATGATATAACCGAATTTGGTTGACATTCGTTTATTCAATTTTACTTTCACACCGGGCAGAAAATAACCGTTGGAATGTTTGCCGGTAATATATTCGGCGGCAAGTTTGATTTTTTTATTTATTGATTGTTCAATACCGAACTGACCGCCGGCGCGGGTTGCATTCGAAGACACGACATTTTTTGAATAGAGATAGCTGCCAAAAGTAAAACTCGTCCTGGTTTGTTTGAAATTCTTGCTGACGGCAACATAGCTGTAAGTTCCCAAATTATATTTTTTATGACGGAGCGGAATATAGAAATTATTTCCGGCAACCATTGCAACTCCGTGTTTTTCATTTTCGTAAAATTTCCACTTAACTGTGGGAATAAGCGAAGTGGAATCTTTTCCGGGCTGAACATTGCCGCCAATACTGAATCCGACTTCAATATTTTTTCTTATTCCGATCACCGTTTTCGGGGTAAATGACGAAAAACGCTTTTTAGCCGGTTCATCATTGGTTTTAAATTTTGAAATTGATGTGACCGACACCGAATCTTTTCCTTGAATATCCGTTGAAGGCATACTGAAAATACTCGATTGGGCAAAAACATTAATTGCCGAAATCATAAAAAAAGCTGTGATTGTGAGATTGTTTATTTTGCGTATCATTTTGATTGCTCCAATTATTTTTAAATTAAAAGTTTGAGGTTAGGCGGTCAGCTCCAAGTTTTCACTGCAAAGTTCGACCAGTTCTTGAGCGGAAAGGATTTTTTCGATATTAAGCAAGAGTCTGACCCCGCCTTCGGTGTTGCCGATGCCGAGCAGAAATTCGGTCGGAACGGATGCGCCGAATGCCGGTGTATTTTCGATTTCGGAACCGGAAATATCTAAAACTTCCGAAACTTTATCCACCATTACGCCGATTTCCATCTTGTTTGTCTGAACGACAATAATGCAGGTTTCACTGGTTTGCTCGATGTCTTCCATACCGAATTTTTTTCTTAGATCGGTCACGGCAATGATTTTGCCGCGCAAATTTATTACGCCCCGAACATAATCCGGTGTGCGCGGAATTCTCGTAATCGGCATTAAACCGATGATTTCCTGTACCTTTAAAATCTCGATTCCGTATTCTTCGTCTTGCAGAAAAAAGGACAAGAATTTTCCACCTTGTATTCCTGCGATTACTGTTTTGGTTTGTGCTGTTGATTTTTCGCTGTTCATATTTTTAGTATTTAATTAATTTAACGGTCGTTATTTTGGTTTATGCGACCTTTTTCAAAGAATTCCCCTTGCGGTAAAATTGATTGGTGGTTTGTCTTGCCAGTGCGACAAGTTCTGCCGTGTCAAGAATTAATCCGACACATCCGTCGCCGAGAATTGCGCCGCCCGCGACTCCCGGAACTTTTCCGATTCCGGTTCCCAAAGCTTTGGCAACGACCTGATGCTGTCCGAGAAGTTCATCAACCAGCAGAGCGCATCGGCGTTTGTCATCAGCGACGATCACGAGTGAACCTTCGGTCGGGTTTTCGACTGATCCTTTAATGTCAAATAAACTGTGAAGGCGAACGATCGGCATCAATTCGCCGCGTAACTGCACCATTTCGCCGCGACCCGCAACGGTTGTAATAGCATCCGAACTTGGTCGGAAGCTCAAATATATATGAACGGTCGGAACAATATAGCGTTCTGTTCCGACGCGAACGAGCATTCCGTCGGTGATTGCCAGCGTCAAAGGCAGGCGAATCGTAAATAAACTGCCTTTTCCTTTTTCAGAGGAAATCTCGATTCGTCCGTGCATTGATTCGATATTTCGGCGCACGACATCCATTCCGACTCCGCGTCCCGAAACATCCGTGACCGTATCATTGGTTGACATTCCCGGTGCGAAAATTAAATTGAAGATTTGATGATCGGTCAGTCCTTTGTCAGATTCGATAAGCCCTTTTTCCAGAGCCTTTTGCAGAATCTTTTCGGCGTCCAAACCGTTACCGTCATCGGCAAGTTCGACGACGACATTACCGCCCGAATGATAAGCCGAAAGGCGAACTTTACCGGAGCGGGTTTTGCCCGATCTTTCGCGTTCATCGGGAGATTCAATGCCGTGATCAACGGCGTTGCGAACCATATGGACGAGCGGATCGGCGATCAGATCAACCATATTACGGTCAATTTCCGTGTCCTCGCCGTCATTTACAAATTCAACGACTTTGCCGCATTTCTGTGCGACATCGCGGACGACGCGAGCCATTTTACTAAAAGTGTTTTTGAGCGGAATCATTCGCATTGCCATACTCAAATCCTGCAAATCGCGGACGATCTTTCCGGCGTGAGCAACCTTGCGGGCAATTTCGAAGTGGATGCTTTGTGAAAGTGTTTCGTCCTGTGCCAGCATTGATTGGGCGACGACGAGTTCGCCGACCATATTGATCAAACGGTCGAGCCGGTCGGTTCTCACGCGAACGGAAGATTCCGTATGCGGTTGCTGTTGTTTTGTTCCGGTACGTAAACGCTTCTGAATAAGCAGTGCTTCTTCGATATCTTCCGGTGTGATTGAATCCATTTCGACAAGAATATCGCCGATTTTTATTGAATCGAGGTCTTCCTCGCTTAAATTGTCGAATGATTCGGAAGTTTTTATAACTTCAGATGGTTGCGGGCTGGTATCGGCTTTTTCCGAAATTCCCGCCGCTTCGGGATTTGTTAAAATATGAAGTAATTCTCCATAAGCTTGAGGCAGAACCATCACTCCGCCTTCGAGTGCGTCTTGCAGCGAAACGAACATCTCCTTGAGCATATCAATCGCCCGCAGAGCCAGGTTTGCATAACCGCCCATACATCGAATTTCCCCGTCGCGGATTCGGCTGAGAAGCGATTCCGCATGATGGGCAAGTTCGGTAAGCCGTTTCAAGCCGAGAAATGCGGATGAACCTTTGACCGTGTGAAAAGCGCGAAAGACGGTATTGATATTTTCCAGATTATCCGGCTCGTTTTCGAGTAATAAAAAAGCACTTTCAGCCGCCTCGATATTTTCGTGGCTTTCTGTAACAAACTCCATCAGCAAACTTATATCCGCATCTTCGGTTAAAATATCGGCTGCATATTCAGTTTGGTAAGATTCGATATCGGCAACACTTTCTTCAGCCTGAACCGGTTCTTTTTGAGGAGTTTTGACTTGACTGATTTGAGTTACGTTAGATTTTTCGACAGGAGTAGTTGTTTGCCCGGCAAATTCTTCAATCGTATCCGAAGGGGAAGCCTGCCCGATCAAATCTCCGATTAAAGTCAGCGTTTCTTGGACATCGCCGGCTTTTCCCTTCACTATTTTGTCGGTTTCGCGGGCGGCTTTTGTGAGCAGTTTTTTTACGGATGACTCTTTTGTTTGGCTTGAAAGTTTTTTGAGCGCATCGCACAAGCGGATCACGTCTTCTTTGTCTTCCGGTTCAATTTGGATCAGCCAATTGGCGACGGCATCAAGGGTTGATAAATCGGAAACAGCATCTTTTAGGTTATCAAAAGACTCATCGGTTTGAGCGATATTTTCGATTTCTTCGCCAGTTATTCCATTTTGCAACAACTCTTTTGCCTGTTTAATTATTGCTTCTGTAATCGGATTAGGCGTTGAAACGACAGATTGTTCAACGGCAAGCAGAGCGACGGCAATCAAGCGGATGGTTTGTGGAAAATCGCTTGCCTTACCGTGAAACATCGCTTGTAATGTTTCCAGACAGTGACCGAGCAGTTCACTTGCCGAAAAATATTCTTCCGGCAAATTTACTGCGATACACTCGAGACCCGCACCGATTTGAATGAGTGTTTGCGGATCATCGGGTTGAAGCAAATCGAGATCAATTCTGATTTGTTTTAGTGATGAAATTGTTTGCTGTTCGACTTTACTCATGATTTGTAAGCTCTTCGCGGAGGGTAAATTTTAGGACGATTTTTAGCCGTGTTTGGCAACAATCAGCTTTATCCAAAAATCGTTGTTTTCGGTTATGAAGTGGATTCTTTGGGAAGTCAGATTTTCGGGCAGGGACATTTGAAAATCTTTGCCGATAGCAATCGTGGGTAGCGACATATGAACCTTTAAGTTCGAGCTTTCCAGTTCGCCGGAAATTACGCCCGCCAGGACATTTGTTAATTCACCGACGACATCGCCCATATCCGGGCTGTCAAACGGTATTTCAAAACCTGCAAACATTTTGGCAATCGGTTCAGCCGAACGATGCGGCAGCCCGAGCACCATTGACCATGTATAATCGCCGACAAAAGAAATAATTCCGATAATGCCGTCATAATGCGCTTCGCTTGTCAGTTCTTCCGGCGTAACGCAGGTCGTTTCGCCCAGCATTTTGCTAAAAGCAGAAATAGTAGATGTTTGTATATTGGCGATCAGCCAGGACGGCACAGCGTCGACATTTTCCGTAACAAGTTTGGGATGTTCTAAGGTTAGAGTTGGTTGAGTTTGAGTTAACATATATTTTAACTAAGAAGTTTAGAAAAGAATCCGCCGCCGCCTTGTGGTTTAGCCGGAGCCGGAGCTTTTGCGGGCGGGGATGCTGCTTGACGTTTTTCTTTAAGTTTTGCGATTATCGGCGCGATTTTTTCGCGCATTTCCATGACTGTAAAAGGTTTTGTTACATAACAAGTTATCCGCGCCTTATCAAAAGCATCCTGCTTTTTGCCTTCGCCGCTTTCGCTCGTAACCATTATAATCGGAACGTGATTTGCCCAGCTCATCGAACGAACCTGATGGGCGAATTCAACACCGCTCATTCCCGGCATATTCCAGTCGGCGAAAATAATATCTATAGTCTCCGGGTCGAATAGTTCCATTGCTTCTGCACCGCTGCCTGCTTCGGTAAATTCGAAGTCAGCCAGATAAGTTTCTTGTAAGGATTTCATTACCATCGTTCTCATTATGCGAGAGTCGTCAATAACTAAGGTTCTTAATGAAATTTTATCAAACGAAATTAAATCTTCTGTATCCACTATTAAATCTCCTTCAAATGTTTTTAATGAACTTAAATCTTTTGTATCAACTATTTAAACTTTTAATTGTTTGTGTTTTGAATGACAGAAATGCGTCATTCCAAATACATATCGGTTGAATGAAACAAAACTTTAGCTATCTTTAAACTTTTTTTAACAATTATTTAATGTAGCTGGAAATAGCAGGAAAAAAAGTGTTTCCGGATTTTTTTCAGTTTGGAAGAAATCTTGATTAATTACCTAAAGTTTGTTTGGTAAATGTAGAAATCTGGGGAAATTCCCCCGGACTGACATTTAAATACAAAGAAAAAAAAGAAAAAAACATCGATTTTTACGCAAGTTTTGAATCACTTAATAAACTTATTTTATAAAGTAAAAAAAAATTAAAGTTTAGTAATAAAAAGCCGATAGGGAAATTAAGCGACGAGCCGCTTGACTCCCGCAATTAAAAATTTCAAGTGAGGTGTTTAGCGGTTATCTTCCACAAAAATTGACCACAGATGAACTCATTTGATTTACTCCTACAATCAAGTTTATCTGTGGTCAATTTTTACAGGATGAATTCTTATTTTTAGGTGATTGTAAATTTATGCTTTTAATAATCGGCATTGTTGTTGTTTTTTTATCCGTTATCGGTGGATTCTTAATGATTAATGGTCCGCTTAGTGTCCTTATTCAGCCTGCTGAATTCGTTGTCATCGGCGGCGCGGTAATCGGTGCAACGGTCGCCGCCAATCCGGTTAAATACTTAAAGCAGATTATGGTTGATCTTCCAAAGTCCTTAAAAGGTTCACTTTACAATAAAACTGTCTATTTGGAATTGTTGCAGATGCAGTATGATATTTTCGTGAACTCCAAAAAAGGCGGTTTGCTTTCTCTGGAAGAAGATGTCAATAATCCGATGGAATCCTCGATTTTCACAAAATATCCGACATTTATCGGCAATCATCACGCCCTTGATTTTTTTTGCGACGCGATGAAAATGCTCGTGAACGGAGCGTGCTCGCCGGAAGAACTGGAAATGATGCTCGAATCCGAAGTTGAAACACACCACGAAGAAGCATCAATTGTTCCCGGACTGCTGCATAGAGCTTCCGATTCGCTTCCCGGACTCGGAATTGTGGCGGCGGTTTTAGGTATTGTCGTAACGATGCAGCATCTTGACGGCTCACCCGAAGAACTCGGGTATCACATCGGCGCGGCTCTCGTCGGAACATTTTTAGGACTTCTGCTGTCATATGGATTTCTTGCACCGGTTGCGGCAAACATCGAGAATCTGGCGGCTGATGAAAGTAGATATTTCAACTCTATAAAAACCGGGCTCGTTGCCTTTGCCTTCGGAGCAGCCCCGGCAACGGCGGTCGAATTTTCACGCAAAACGATTTTCACAATTGACCGTCCCGCGACAGCGGAAATCGAACCGCTTTTGAAGGACATCAAACCGCGTTAAAAATATTAAAAATAGTGTTGAATAATTTAAGTTATGGCTGAAAAAGATCAAGAAAAACCAAAACCTCGTCGCAGAATGAAAAAGTCAAAAGGACACGCCGCGCATCACGGCGGCGCGTGGAAGGTTGCGTATGCCGATTTCGTGACGGCGATGATGGCTTTGTTCCTGGTTTTATGGCTCGTTTCGCAAGCCGACACCGAGCTTAAAGAATCGCTCGCCAATTATTTTCGCTCGCCCGGCGTTTTTGATACGATAGACGGCGGAGTTTTGTCGAAATCAACTGATGTCAGTAAAGACCCGGAGACTTTAAGCTCAAAAGACGACGAAGTATCTCTGTTCAGCGTTGCCCAAAGTTTGCAGGAAAAATTCTCAACCCGCCCGGAATTCGCCAAATATAAAGACAAAGTGCAAATTGATGTAACAGACGAAGGTTTGCGGATTCAATTGATTGACAAAGCCGACAGCGTTTCGTTTCCTTCGGGAAGTTCCGAAATGACGGAAGAAGCAAGAATACTTCTAACGGAAATTGCCAATGATATTTGTACTCTGCCAAATAAAATCAACGTCGGCGGACATACTGACAGTTATATTTTCCCCACGGCAAAAGGCTATTCGAACTGGGAACTTTCGACCGACCGCGCCAACGCCGCCCGCCGCTTGCTTGAATCGGTTTGCGTCAAACCCTCGCAAATTCACCGCATTATCGGGTTCGCGGACACTCAACCGCTTGTAACGGGTAACCCCTTTGCACCTGCCAATCGCCGCATCAGCATCACGGTTTTGCGGCTAAGCGTATCGGAACAAAGGGAAGAACAAAATGTAAACAACGAAATTAAACCGGCGGTCAATAATGAAAATACGTCAAAAATCAGGCGAAACAATACAGATCCAGCCGAAATAAAAGTAAATGAACAAACAACGGAAATTTCCGGGGGTGAAAAAACCGAAGAAATAGATGAAAAAGAAAAGATCAGGAAAAAACTCCTCGAAGAAGGTGCCGTAAAAATCGGTGAACCGGACAAATTGCCGGATATACCGAAAATCAAACAAGCTCAAATCCCTAAATAAATTCAATAAAAATTTCCAAAAAAATCCCCCTGAATTATGAAATACAAACTCCGGACAATTTCACGACTTTATCTATTGAGCGAAGGACGTTTTATTAAACAGTCCGATTATCAAAAAAGCGGTCAAGGAAGGTGAATTAACAATAATTCGAGCTGTTTATCAACTCGAAAAAGGTAAAGATATTCGCCTCGAATACTTGAAAACAGCCAAGTATTTGCCCGAAAGTAAAAGCGGTTTTCAAATTGTTTTCGCTTTCGGGCATTTTTATTCAATGTGTCAGTTCATTGACGCATTACGTCAAAATTAAGTCGTAAATTTTGGAAAATTTGTTTGATCAACAACAAAACTTTAACAAAACAAACAACTTACCATTTGGCACACATTTCGCTAAACACAAATATGGAGGATTCTATGGCAAAACAGGCAAAGGAAAATACAATTGAAGAAAACGAGAGCGCACCCAAACCAGGAAGGAAACTCAAGAAATTAATTATTTTAATTTTTGTTATTTTACTAATTGGCGGCGGCGGCGCGGGATTTTATTTATGGAGCAGGTCGGGAACTGCACAGAAGGCGGAAAATGTAGAAAAAGTCAGTAAGGCTGCAGAAGAAATACCGGAAGATACTTCAAAATCCGGTAAATCATTAAAATCCGCGCTTCCGGAAGATCAAGATGTGAAAAATATCATCGAAATTCAACCGTTTATCGTAAATCTGGCGGATAAGGATCAAGCCCGGTATTTACGGATGACCGTAAGTTTGGGCGTGGGCGAAGAAGGTAAAACCGAAAAACCGGATCAGCTTTTTTTAACCCGCGTACGCAATGCGATGTTGTCGGTTTTATACGACAAAAGTTCGGATGAAATTTTATCAATCGAAGGAAAAGCCGATCTTCGCAAAGAACTGCTTAAAGCCGCTCAAGCCGCTGCCGATGAACCCGAAGTTCTCGCTATTTATATAACCGATTTTATCGTCCAGCTCTAAACAAAAAATGAAAAACGAAAACGAGAAAATTATTGCATCGTGGCAGGATTTTATGGATATAAATCTTCCGCTTTACATCGAACTCGGCGGCACGAAAATGAAAATCCGCGAGATTTTAGAGTTAGAAGATTCGAGCATTATCAAACTGACGCGTTCGACGGGCGAAGGCGTTGACGTTCGCGCCGACAATCAAACACTCGGACGCGGCGAAATTATCGTGATCGAAGACCATGCCGGAGTCCGCATCAACGAAATCGTTAAACAAAAAAATTGATGAAATTACGAATTTTTCCGACAATTTTGATTCTCATTCTCGCTCTCGTGGTTGGATTTAGTTCAAGCATTGCCGCGCAGGAAAATGCCAATCAAACCCAACCAACGAGGCAAGAAAATGCCAATCAAACCCAGCCGGCGACGCAAAACGCCGAAATAATGGGCGAAGACGACCGTTTGCCGTTTATGCAAAACGAACAAAGAGCAGAAACGGCAGAACCGAGTTCGGGCAGTTTGCTCTTGAAAACTTTAGGCGCGATGTTTTTGATCATCGGTCTGCTTTTTTTCGGCGCGTGGGGCGTAAAAAAATACGGACTTTTCGGCGCAAGGACAACGGTTACGGAAGACGCGCCGAATCTGCGGATTATGAGTTCGGTTTCGGTCGCCAGCGGTCAGACGATTTCGGTCATTCGGTTCGGTGAAAGAGTTTTGCTGGTCGGTTCGACCGCGCAATCTTTTACGCTTTTAGCCGATGAATATGGGGAAGAATCAGCGGAAATCGAGGCACAACCGAAATCGGTTTCGGATTTACTGGCGGAAGAAAACGCTTCATTCGGCAAGGAATTGAGCAGTGCGCAAAATCGCTTAAATTCGTGGAACGATAACGGAGGTCAAATTTAATGAAAAAATTAATTTTAACTCTCGCGTTTTTTCTCTTTTTAACATTCGCTGCGCCGCTTGCCGCGTCCGCGCAAACAAATTCTCCGACACCGCCGAAGGAGGCGGAAAAAACCGTCAAACTCGATGAAACTCTCGAAAGCTCGAAGCCCCTGCAGATCATCGTGATGCTGACGCTTTTGAGTTTTATTCCGGCACTTCTTATTTCGATGACGTGCTTTACGCGCCTGATCATCGTTTTCCATTTCCTGCGGCAGGCACTCGGCACACAGGAAACTCCGAATAATCAGGTTTTATTAGGTTTATCGCTTTTTATCACGCTCTTTGTAATGAGTCCGACACTGACGCAGGTTTATAACGAAGCTTATTTGCCGATGTCCGAAGGGACGATTTCGCAGACCGATGCGCTCGAAAAAGGACTTGTTCCGCTTCGCGCCTATATGCTCAAACACACCCGCGAACGCGACCTCGCGCTTTTTCTGCGCCTTTCAAAAAGCCCGCGCCCCGCAACCGCCAACGATGTGCCGACAACTGCACTCATTCCGGCGTTTATGATCTCGGAACTGAAAACCGCGTTTCAGATCGGATTCGTTCTTTTTCTCCCGTTTCTGGTGATTGATCTGGCGGTTTCGAGCGTCTTGCTCTCGATGGGAATGATGCAGCTGCCGCCCGTGATCGTTTCGATGCCGCTGAAAATACTGCTGTTCGTGATGGTTGACGGCTGGTATCTGATCGTCAGTTCGCTGGTCAAAAGCGTAATGTAAGCACCAATGCAAAATAAAAAAACGGCTAATGGAAAATGTCAGAAAACTCCTAAATTAGTGTGAAGCTGTAAGTTAAAAGAGTTTTTAGAATTTTCATAATATCCTAAAACTTCTGCTTACCTGGTTAGCAAAAAATATTTATGACGGATGCCCAAATAACAACTTTAATTCAAAGTTCTCTGGAAACTCTGATGTGGATCGTTCTGCCGATGCTTGCTACGGCGGTCATAATCGGCGTGGTCGTCAGTTTGATTCAAACTCTGACTTCGATTCAGGATCAGACATTTTCATTCGCCCCGCGCGTCGTCGCGATGTTTATCGTGTTTCTGGTCACCTTTCCGTGGCTTTTGCGCGTTCTGGTAACTTATACGACAAATATTCTGGGCGATTTCACGCCGTTTATAAAATGAGCCGGGAACGCGGGCTGCCAGCCTGCGTAAGTTTGTAAGAATGAAATTGCGTTGAATATAAATTCAAGTTTTTTCAGCACAAAAATTATTTTCGCGCCCGACGCGCTCACGCAGGCTGGCAGCCTGCGCTCCGGTATGGAAAATTTTGAAATTCCACTGCATCCTTTTCTGGTTTTTCTCGTCGTTTTGGCAAGGGTCGGCGGCGTTGTTACCTTTGCGCCGTTTTGGTCGCATAATGCGGCAAACCCGAAGATTCGGGTAGTTTTAGCCTTTGCTTTATCAATCGTTTTAACGCCGATAATTACGACGAAAATTCAAACTCCGCCGGATGAAATCTACGCGCTTTCATTAATTTTAATCGGCGAAGTATTAATCGGAATAGTCATGGGATTTGTCGGCAAACTCGTTTTTTCGGGTTTTGAGATGGCGGCATTTTTTATCGGTTCGCAGATGGGATTTTCGCTCGCCGGAATAATTGATCCTTCGACCCGGGCGCAAACGACCGCGCTCGGCACAATCGCGCAAATGCTCGGTTTAATGGTTTTGCTCGGCGCGGACGGGCATCACTGGTTTTTAGCCGCGACCGTTAAAAGTTTTTCGACGACCGCGCCGGGAAGTTTTGTTTTTACGGCGGAATTGCTCGATATTTTTCTTCGTTTATCGGCAAATGCGCTGGTTGTCGGCGTATCGCTCGCCGCTCCGGCTTTAATTGTTCTACTCGCGGTCGAGCTGGCTCTGGAATTTTTCGGACGAACCGCGCCGCAGTTTCAGGTTTTTATTCTCGGTTTTCCGATCAAGATCGCCGTCGGTCTGTGGCTGATCGGTGCGGCTCTTTATTTTATACCGGGTGCGTTTCGGGATGTTTTAAGCCAAATTTATCACGGTTTGACGCAGGTTTTGGGGGCAATGTAAACAGAAAGGCAAAAGTAAAAAGGCAAAAGGCAAAAGTGAAAATCTTTTTTAAGTAAGCAGGTGAGCAAAAGTTTTAAGATATTATGAAAATTCTAAAAATCCCTTTAAACATCAGATGTAAGAGAATTTAAGAGTTTTCTGACATTATCCATTATCCATTTTTAATTATCCATTAGTGCTTAATTGAAATTACTCAAGGTGCATTGCCTGAATTATTAAAATCAATAAACCGGATTACTTTTCGCTTACCCAAGTTAGGAATTTATTATGTCGCAATCATCGGGAGAAAAAACCGAAAAAGCCACGCCCAAGCGTCGGGAGGACGCGAAGAAAAAAGGGCAGGTCGCCCGCGGGCAGGAACTTCCGACCGCGTTTGCCTTTATCACGGCGGTTTTTGCAACAAGTTATTTCGGCAAAGATCTGGTTGCCAATTTCGGTCATTATTTTCAAAATCTGGCGCATAATATTTCAGATCCGCGTGCCTTTACGACAACTGATGTTCACCAGATTTTTATCGAAGCGATCAAACTGCTGGCACTTATCTCGATTCCGATTGTCGCCGTTTCCCTAGCCGCCGGCTTGGCGGGAAATTTCGCGCAGGGCGGGCTGAATCTTTCAACCGAAGCATTAAAACCGAAAGCCGATAAATTTAATCCGGCAAAAAATATTAAAAAGATTTTCGGACTCGATTCGGTCGTCAATCTACTCAAATCGAGCCTGAAATTAATTATTATTTCGTATGTTGCGTATGGCGTTTTGCTGCCTGTTGCCGAAACTGCGCCGTCTCTGCTCAATGCGCCGGTTCAGATCATCGTTTCAACGCTCGGTTCGACGCTCTTTACGCTTTCCTTCAGATGCGGAATGGTTATGCTCCTGTTTGCGTTTGCCGATTACGGCTACTCTATTTACAAACACGAAAAATCGCTGAAAATGAGCAAACAGGAAATCATAGACGAGTATAAACAACAGGAAGGCGATCCGATGGTCAAAGGACAACGCCGCCGCATCGCCCGCGAGATGGCGCAAAGGCGTTCGATGGCGGAAGTTCCGAATGCGACGGTCGTGATCACGAATCCGACGCATATTTCGATTGCCCTGCGCTACGACCGCGAAAAGGATGCCGCGCCGATTGTCGTGGCGAAAGGCGCGGATAAAATGGCGGCGAAAATCCGCGAAATTGCTAAGGAAAATAACATTCCGCTGGTTGAAAATAAATCGCTGGCGCGGGCGCTTTACAAATTGGTCGAACCGAACCAAATAATTCCGGTCGAATTTTTCGGCGCGATTGCCGAGATTCTGGCTTACGTTTTTCGCCAAAAAGAAAATCGAATAAATTAAATTTTGAGTTAGAATTTCAAAAAAGCGAAAAATTGTCGGAAACCGGTTTTAATTATAATTAAAACAATGATTATAATAGTTTACTCCTACAGAGAGAAAACCACCCTCATATTTTTAATAAACTAAATGAATAACCCAACGAGCATTTCGGAAGATGATAATCTGATGATTGATGATAGATTTGCAAAAAATAAAATCGAATATTTTGAAATACTATTCGAAATTGCGCCGAATCCAATTTTTATTACCGATAAAAAGGGCGTTTATTACTATGTCAATAAATCTGCCGGCTTTTTTGCCGGTTATGAGCCGAAGGAAATAATCGGTAAAAATATTGACGAAATAGTTCAATTCAAGGACACAGCCAAGTCCGAAAAAATCCTTCAAAAAATATTTGAAGGATTTGAAAACCGTCAGGAGTGGAAATTTAAGCGAAAGAACGGGGATTTTGTTTGGGGCGAGGTTCATCCGCGCATTATCAACGAAGATTTTTGCGCCGTTTTTGTTTATGACACTACCGAAAACAGGAAAGCTCAGGAAAAAATCAAACAATCCGAAGATCGTTACAAAGCATTTATTCAGCAAAGCAGCGAAGGCATCTGGCGGCTTGAACTGGAAACGCCGATTGCCAAACATCTTCCGACCGACGAACAAATTAATCTGCTCTATAAATACGGCTATTTTGCCGAATGCAATGATGCGATGGCAAAACAATTCGGGTACAGGAAAGCCTCCGATTTAGTCGGAAAGCGTTTAGAAGATTTTTTACGGCGCGATGATCCGGCTCATCAGGATTATCTGCGAGCCTTTATCGAATCAGGTTATAATCTGCTCAATAAAGAAACAATCGAAAAAGACAAAAACGGCGATGATAAATATTTTATCAATAATCTGCTCGGAAATGTTGAGAATAAACATCTTGTCAGGCTTTGGGGAACAAAGCAGGACATAACCGCCATCAAAGAAACCGAACAGGCATTTCTGCAATCTGAAGAAAAACAGAGACAATCGGGAAAAGTCGAGGCAATCGGAAGACTTGCCGGCGGAGTCGCGCACGATTTTAATAATTTTCTTGCCGTAATTATGCTGCACGTAGATATGCTCAAGCTGCAGCTTCCGGCAGACAGTCCGCTTAAATTCAGAGTTGATGAGATCAAAACCGTCACCGACAGCGCGGCAACGATGGTTCGCCAATTGCTCGCTTTCGGGCGCAAACAAACGTTGCAGCCGAATCCGGTGCTGCTCAATCAGGTCGTTAAGGCATTTACAAAAATCATCGGTTCTTTGATCGGCGAAGATATTGAAATCGAACTAAGACTCGAAACTGATTTGGGTGTTTGTTTTGTTGATCAACATCAAATCACTCAAGTTTTAATGAATCTGGCGGTAAATGCCAGAGATGCCATGCCCGACGGCGGAAAATTGGTGATCGAAACCGCGAACATCAATTTGGACAGATTCTCGAAAAAATTGAAAACTCAACCGAGCGGCGCGTATATTCAGCTGACAGTTTCCGATAACGGAATCGGGATGGATGCCAAAACCCGCCACCGGATTTTTGAACCGTTTTTTACGACCAAAGAAGCAAGTCAGGGAACGGGCTTGGGTTTGGCGACCGTTTATGGAATCGTCAAGCAATCAAACGGGTTTATCTGGGTCGAAACCGCCTTAGATCAAGGAACTTCGTTTACCGTCCAGTTTCCGCGAATTGATAAACCTGCCGAAGCGGCAAAACCCGAAACGGTCGGGAAAATCCCGAGCGGACACGAAACGATTCTGCTGGTCGAAGACGAAGAACAAATCCGCCGCGCCGCCGTCGAGGTTTTAAATGTTCTGGGTTATCAGGTTTTTGAAGCGGGAAGCGGACAACAAGCACTGCAATTAGCCGAACTTTACAAAAATCCGATTCATCTTTTATTAACCGATGTGATTATGCCGCGAATGAACGGCAGGGAATTGGCGGAAAAGGTCAAAGCGATTCACCCGGAAACGACGGTACTTTTTATGTCCGGCTACACGGACGACATTATCTCGAAACACGGCGTTCTGGAAAAGGACGTGCATTTCTTAAATAAACCGTTCACACCTTCGATTCTGGCAATGAAAATAAGAGAGATTTTGGAATCTTAAAATATAATTTAATGTAATTGATTTGGTTTTTATAAACTGTAAAGTTATGAAAGAGTTTATCTTAAAATCGTTAAAATACATCGGATTTGGAATTTTAATTGTCCCGTTTTCAATTATCACGCACGAACTCGGACATTTTTTAGCGTATCATTTATTTGGAGCAAGCAATATCCAACTTCACTCTCTATCGGTATCGGCTGATAAAGATGCTTTAAGCAACTCTCAAATTGCCGTTGCAAACATTGTCGGACCTCTAATTACTTATTTAACAATTGGTTTAGCTTACTTTGCTGCGAGAAAAAATTATCATTTCATTTGGATTATTTTAGCTCTCGCGGCTCCGCTCGGCAGAGTTGTGAATTTCGTCTATATCTATTTTCGCCTAGCCGGATACGATCCGAATCCAAATTTTGATGAGTTTAATTTCAGCAAAAATCTCGACATCGAACCTCTGTTCCCTTCAATTTTTACAGCACTTTTGGTTTTAGCCGTTTTTGTAATTTTCTTCACAAAAGCGTGGAAAGAAAACGGATTTAGTGAGATTAGCCGGATAATTTTGAGTATAATCGTCGGTGTTTCAGTCTGGAGCTTGATCGGCGGATTTATTTTGCCGTAAATATCAGATAACGCAGCCGCTTTTTTCGTACCTTTTAACCGCCCGTCCGCTGTTTCCAGCTTTGCGGATTACAGCCGTCATCAAGCCTGACCATTGAGATCGCGCCGGGACTCGGGCAAACCAGAGCGCATAAATTACAACCGACACATTCCGGTTCGTCAACGACCGGAAATTTATTTTCGTCAAAATCGAAACATTGATGCGCCCCGTCTTCACAGGCGATGTAGCAGAGATTGCATTTTATACAATGCTCGTTATTGACTCGCGCCACGACTTTGTAATTTAAGTCTAAATTTCCCCAATCGGTCATTCGATTAACCGATAATCCAATGATGTCATTAACCGAAGCAAAACCTTTTTCGTCCAGATAATTGTTCAAACCGTCAACACAATCTTCGATGATTCGATAGCCGTAGTGCATTACCGCCGTGCAAACCTGCACATTTGACGCGCCGAGAAGCAGAAATTCAACCGCATCGCGCCAAGTATTTATCCCGCCGATGCCGGAAATCGGAATATTAAATTCTGAATCACGCGCCAACTCCGAAACCATATTCAGCGCAATCGGTTTGACGGCAGTTCCGCAATAACCGCCGTGCGCCGCCATTCCATTGACATTCGGATACGGAATCATCGTGTCAATGTCCACCCCGATCACCGAATTTATCGTATTTATCAACGAAACCGCGTCCGCGCCGCCTTTTTGCGCCGCACGTCCCGGCGGAACGATATGCGTAACATTCGGCGTAAGTTTGACGATCACGGGCAATTCCGAAACTTCCTTCACCCATTCCGTCACCATACAAGTATATTCGGGAACTTGCCCCATCGCCGCGCCCATTCCGCGCTCCGACATTCCGTGCGGACAGCCGAAATTGAGTTCAAAACCGTCGCAACCCGTGTCCTGCGTTCGTTTGGTAATCTCTTGCCACGCTTCTTTTTTGGATTCAACCATCAACGAAGCGATGACCGCGTGATTCGGATATTTCTTTTTGCACTCAGACATTTCTTTGAGATTGATTTCCAAAGAACGATCCGTAATCAGTTCGATATTATTCAGCCCGATCATCCGCGACGCGCCGTTATCAATCGCCGCCAACCTTGACGAAACATTAACAATCGGCTCGCCCAAAGTCTTCCAAACCGCGCCGCCCCAACCCGCATCAAACGCCCGTTCGACCATCGAACCCATATTCGTCGGCGGCGCACTCGCCAGCCAAAACGGATTCGGCGATTTGATGCCTGCGAAATTTATACTTAAATCTGCCATAGTTTTCCTCTTTCTTACTATTATTTGAGGTTAAAAAATCGGATTATTAGAAAGGATTCAATCTATTCCAAAAACGAAACCAAAAATTATCGAGTTTTTTTACATAGACCTGCATTTGCTCATAACCTAATGATTCTTTGACTTTTGGAATTTTCCAAGTGTCAGAGCATACGGTTTGCACTTCGTAATTATTGCCGTAAGCAAAAACGAGATACTCTTGACTTTCTTCAAAACTGTAAAGAGTCGGACACATTCCAGACTTTTTCAAACTTTCAACATCAAAATCTACGCTAATGAATTTTTTCTTAACTCCTTTGAAACCTTTTATAACTTCCAAAGTTTGAGAATATTTATCTTCATTTGAACTGTTTTGAATTAGAGAATTATCTTCAGGCTCGTCATCGGTAGCTTTTCCAATGAAAACAGATTGCGCTTTTTTGAATCTCTTTCCAAGTGAGTCTGAAACACAACTGCAACCTAAAGTCGTAAGAACTCCCGAACTTAGTAATACTGAAATTATTAAAATTTGGAAAACCTTTTTCATAAATTTAAATTGCCTGTAATTGATTAAACCGTTTCAAGTTTTTCCCTCAAAGCCCACGAAAATTCTTCGTTGTTCAATATATCGTTTTCGATGTTCATCAGATTCGGCGATTTGATGCCCGCGAAATTTATACTTAAATCAGCCATAATTTTGAAATTTTAAGTTATAAAATGAATCTTAACTTTCCTTAAAAGCCTTTTCAAATCTAATAAGTTTTAGAAATATATTTGAAAATTTCCTCATCGTCTGCCGTAATTATTCCGTTTACTCGATTTTCTGCAAAATAGGTGATATATGGCGGTGTTGATGCAGCAATTGCTTTACCAATCATTTGAGCCGAAGGATAAACGTTTTGCATGTTCTGAACTCGGTCTCCACATTCTCTGTATGGAGTAATATTTTTATATTTTGGCAACATGTAAGTGCAAAGAAGAAAATCTAAATCTGAAGTTATAGGTAATTGTAGTTGAAAGTCATTATCCAAGAGTGTTCCGTCTGACCAACCAAAATTTTTGTTAGCATAGCCGTGAACATTTCTACCAACTATATTATGCACCCAATAATTTCTGAGTTGGTTTGAATACTGATTATTTGGATTTATCCATGTTGAAATTGCGCTCCAACATTTTGCAAATACTTTTTCCTTAGTTTTTTGAATTCCTTCAACCTTAGCTAACTTTTTAATCTGTTCCCTTATTTTTGTTTTTTCATTTATCAAAAAAGGTTTTCTAAAGGGAACAACCAAAGCAGTTCCAAGCCTATTTAGATAATCTCTTGAAAGAACCATTGTATAAGTGCTTTTTCTGCTATCTTCACTAGAAATCCTTCCATATCGAATTGGCATTGGAATTCTTTTCGTTTGAGATAAATCTAAATTATTTTCTCTCCAAGTTCTTCTTGCTCTGCCGACTTTTTCATTTTCCTTTCCTCTGACACAATTCCTTTCATCTTCCCAAAAAAGAGAACCCATTATAATCACGCCGCCTTTGATTTTATTTTCTTCTTCGTTCATTTTTTTATTTAAACCGTTTCAAGTTTTTCCTTCAAAGCCCACGAAAATTCTTCGTTGTTCAAAATATCGTTAATTTATTCGCCAATTGCATTCAAAAATTCTATCGGCGTAACGATGCGAAATTTGAATTTCTTTTTATCCGCTTCGGAAATGTCTAAAAGGTCTTTGTCGTTGGTAATCAAAAATTCCGCTTTGCCGACGAGTGCGGTTGCCAGAACTAAATTGTCGTCAATATCGCGGCTTTCAGTTGGGATTTTGCCGAGCGAAACTTTGGAAACTATTCCGAAAGTTTCAAGAATCTCGTTTAATTTTTCGATTCTCTTTTCGTGAATTCCAACTCTTTCGAGAATTTCGAGATATTCGGCAACAGTTTCGCGGCTGACAATCAGTTGCAATTTTCTTTCGTTTCGCCATAACTGAATAATCCTTGAAACGGTGGATTTCGAGTTTCGGCTCAAATAGAAAGCAATCAAAACATTGGTGTCAAAAACAACGGCGATTCGTTTTTTACGAGGCGGCACGTTCCTTTTTCTCCCGCCGATATTGTCGAACTAATTCAACCGCATCGTCTTCCGTGTAACCGCTTTTTTGCGCTTCTTTGCTTATTTCCTCATCAAGGCGTTCATGTTCCCAAATCTCCATTTGCTCGTTGATAAATTCCATCACGAGTTTGACCGGATTGCGCCGACGTTTTTTGGCTTCGGTTTCAAATTGTTTCCAAACAGGCGAGTCATCTATAGCTTTTGTCGTCATAATAACCTCAATTTTAGCGCATAACTAAAGATTTATTAAAAAGTTCGGCAATTTCGCGGCTTCCGGTTTCCAAATCTTCGTCAATTATTTCAATCGAACCGACCATTGATTCGCCTTTCGTTTCGATTTCATCATCCAAAATCGTTAGCAAAGCACGGCGAACTTTTCCGGGTTTGACTTTCTCTTTTAATGTAATTCGACCTTGCATATCTATCACGGCTTCAATTGTTTGAATCATTATTTTCACCTCAAAATCATTATATCTTTAGCATTAAACTGTTTCTAACTTTTCCTTCAAAGCCCGCAAAAATTCTTCGTTGTTCAAAATATCGGTTTCGATGCTTTGCACTTCACGCGAATCGTTTTCCATAACGCGGCGCAGTTCGTTGTTGATCTGCGTTTGATACGGCGCGGCGTTCGGCGATTCGGCGCGGGCGCGGAAATATTCTAAAATGTCGGCATCAACATACATCGAGATTTTGACTTTACAGTTTTCAAGATTCGTCGCGCCGTTTTCCGGCTTAAAACTTCCTCGCGGCAATTTTTTCATTTTGTCAACGAAACGCGAACGGCGAAATTTATGATTGCCGACTGAAAGCATATCGTCTGCGTCCCAACCTTTGGCAAGACCTTCATCATATTCTTCCTGCGTCATTTCATAGACAAACTCTTTTTCTTTATTTTCTTTTTGCATTATTGTAAAACCTTTCTTGATTTTGGTTCGCCTTTCTCGCTGAAATCAGACGAATTACGGTATTTTGGCGAACCGTATATGACACAAACAAAAGTCTTTTCGGTGACAATCCGATCAAGGCAAATCGTTGTTCTTCGTCTGAATGAAATTCGTCATAATCGTCAATCGCGTTTTCATCATAGAACGCTTCCCGCGCTTCGCTGAAATTTACACCGTGTTTCCGAATGTTAATTTCTTCTTTGTTTTCGTCCCATTCAAATTCCATTTTCAATTATACCGACATATCTATACAAATCAAGATTTTTGTTTCAAATCTGCACTTTTGCGAATGTTTCATAAATACGCTAAAGTGCAGATTTTGAACAATTTACGGATAAGTATAAGGTGCTTGAATGCCGAGCGGAATGCCGAGTGCCCAATAAATCATTAAGAAAATGATCCACGTTATTAAAAACGCGATAGAATACGGCAGCATCAGCGAAACAATTGTGCCGATTCCGGTATTTTTGACATATTTTTGAGCAAAAACGACGACCAGCGGAAAATACGGCATCAGCGGCGTGATAATATTCGTGCTGGAATCGCCGATGCGGTAAGCGGTTTGCGAAAGTTCCGGGGAAATCCCCAGCTGCATCAGCATCGGCACGAAGATCGGTGCGAGCAACGCCCATTTTGCCGAAGCCGAACCGACCAGAAGATTAACCAAACATGACAAAAGAATGATCCCGACGATTGTAACCTGTCCGGGCAAACCCAGATCCCGCAGAAAATTCGCGCCTTTGATCGCCAAAAGTGCGCCGATATTCGATTGAGCAAAGGCGGCGATGAAAAGCGACGCGAAAAACGCCAGAACGATGTAATAACCCATCGTACTCATTGATTTGCTCATTCCCTGAATAATATCGCGGTGATTATCAATCGTTTTTGCCGCGTAACCATAGACGATTCCCGGAATCAAAAACAAGATAAAAATCAAAGGCACGATTGCCAGCATCAAAGGCGCGGTCGAAGCCGTCAATTGCGGCGGATTTTGTTCGGCGTTTGCCAGAAAAGCGGCGGAATATGTTTTGGCAGGTTCTTCGCCGATTTTGCTTTTTAATTCATTTTCAAATGCCGTTTTCGTAAATTCACGGTTTTTCGAGGCTTCGGCTTTTTTCAAAACGTCTTCGGGAATTCCGGCGGTTCTCATTTGTTCAATTGAAGCATTGGTCAATTTGTAGCCGACGGGCGAACGCATCGGCGAGCTTTCGGGAATCGAAACCGCCGCCAAAATTGCCAGACCGATCAGCAAAGATGCGAATGCTGCCAGCAATCCGCGTTTTTCGCGTCCGCCGAGTTCTTCCATTTTCGGCATTTCGTCGGGGTTGCCGTCAACCTCGATTTTTTGCAGACGCGGTTCGATGATTTTGTCGGTGACATACCAGCCGACCGCCGTAATTACAAGACACGAAGCAGCCATAAAAAACCAACTGCTTAAAGGATTTACGGTTCGCGTCGGATCGAGAATCTGCACTGCCGATTGCGTTAATCCCGAAATCAAAGGATCGAGCGACGACGGAATAAAATTCGCGCTGAAACCGCCCGAAACTCCGGCAAACGTCGCCGCAATTCCGGCAAGCGGATGCCTTCCCGCCGAATAAAAAATCACCGCGCCGAGCGGAATTACCAGAACATAACCGGCATCCGCCGCCAGATTGCTGATGATGCCGATCAAAATCAGCATCGGCGTTAAAAGACTTTTCGACGTAAATCCCAAAAGCCATTTGAGCGAAGCATTGATAAATCCCGTGTGTTCCGCAACGCCAACGCCGAGTAAAGCAACTAAAACGATTCCGAGCGGATGAAAATCGGTAAATGTTTTGACCATTGTTGACAAAAATGTCGCAATCGCCGTTCCGGTCAATTGATTATTAACGATGATCGCCTTACCGCTGCGCGGGTCAACTTCCGAAAAAGTTACGTTTGATAAAATTGCCGACAAAACCCAGACGACAATCATTAAGATCAAAAACAAAGCCGCCGGATCGGGCAGTTTGTTGCCGATTTTCTCGATCAAATTCAGCGCACGGTCTAAGAAAGAAGATTTTATTTTCTCTTGATTGGTTTCATTTTCCATAATGGTGTTCGTTTAAATTTAAGTATTTTTTTCTGCAAAAACAGCTTTTTATTCGATAAATTAAGAGTGGTTTGCTTGAATCCTGTGCAAATTTTAATCGAGATTTTTTGAAAGTACCGCGAAAAGGATTTCTGCCGAATACTTTTTTTAATGGAAATTCGACCTTGAAAAAGTCCGATAAAATCCCATCCGGGCATTAACGATTCCACAAAAATCCGAATTGTTTGATTCAAATGAAGTTTGATTCTTACTAAAGTTAGCAGACATTGTGAAATTTTTAAAGATAAGTTTTTTTGCCGGGCGGGTGAAATATATATTAACCGTTAACGAAAACCGCAGAAATATAAGAAATTTGCGGAAAATGCTGATTCGGGATGAGAATTCAATCCGATTCGATTTGCAAAATCCGCCGCACGTCAAGCAGATTTTCTTTTAAAACATAATCGAATGCACCGGCTTGGCGGGCGGATTCCCGAAAATGAATGTCGTCATAATTGGTTAGGATAATAATTTTTGCTTGATGAAAGATGGATGTAATTTGTTTTGTGGCATCTATTCCGTTGATTTCTTTAAGATGAATATCCATCAAAACCCAATCAGGAAGATGCTGCGAGTAGAGTTTAAAGGCTTCATCGCCGGCTTCGCATTCGTCTATCCGGTCGGCTAAATCGGCGATGATTGATTTTATCATCCGCCGCATTTTCGGATTGTCTTCAACAATGAGCAGATTCATAAAACCCCCGGAATTCTTTTAAAAATTAGCCGCAAAGTTATCAAAAAAACTTCGCGGCTAATTTTTATTTTCGACCGAATTATTCAATCGTAACTTCGGTAAATTCTTCGCTGGTATTTCCCGAAAAATCCGTTACGGTAAAGCCGATGAGATAATCTCCGGCGGCGACATCGGTGCGTCCGACCGTAATATCATCGTCTTCGGTGATATTCAAAATGTCGTTTTCATCATTTGAAGCAATCAGCGAAGCATCGCCGTTAGTATCAATCGAAATATAAACGGGACGAATCGAATCACCGATTTCGAGTTCGATCTCGCGTGCCTGATTTCCCTTAAAGGCAAAGGCATAAACGAATTCGCCGATAACTTCTTCCTCATTAAAATCGAGCTGAAAATACAAAATTACGTCGCGCCACCCGGTTGTGCCGCGGAAACGAACTTGAGCGGGAACTTCGACATAAAAAGATTCTTCCGAGTCATCGAGTTCGACAAAATTCGTGATCGGACAGATCAATTCCTTTGTGCCGTCGCCGATTGAAAACCAGCTTCCGTCCCATTCTTCGCGCAAAACTCCGTTTTCATCAGGCTGGGCAGGAATCGCGCCGATGATAATTTGCTCGTCCCCGCTCGATTCGGCAATCACGAACGTTGCTTCTTCGATGTCGTCCGCCGTAACCTTTGCCGTTACGGTAATTACATCATTTTCGGCAACTACTTCGTCCGATGATTCGACATTTTCGATTTGCGGAGCTTGCGTATCGGCGATTTTTGCGCCCGTATAATCGGCGAGAAACGGCAGCCATTTGCCCGAAACCGAAAAAGGCGTCAATTGATAGCCGCCGAGAAGATTTTCCTTTTCGGGCGGAAAATAGATCGAAAGACCGCTCGAACGCGGATGAAGCGCACCGCTGATTTTATAAACAACCGCCGTTTTGACCGCCGCAATCGCCGCATCTGCCGCTTTGACGGTTTCCGCGTCGGGCTGTTCGCGTTTAAGATTTTCGGCGTAATCAACAATATCGTAAAAATGCGAGCCGCCTTCGCCGTCTTCGTTTTGCCCGAATTGTTCCGTTTTGCTTCGCGCCTGCGAGGTTTTAATAAAATTGTTTCGTCCGCCGGATTTCAGAAACGATTGATTGCGAACGCCGAGATTACTGATCGCAGTTTCGAGCTGCGGAACTTTTTGCAGATCAATCATACTCAGCGTTACGCTTTTGTCGCGGTTTCCCTGATCTTTGCCGAGATAGAAATCTCTGTAAGTATCAACAATGATTTTTCCGAGCGCAAAACCGTCCATCTGCGGGTTTTTAGCAAAAGCGGTCATCAACGGCGTGTAATTCCAGCCGTTGCCCGGTTCGAGTTCTTCGGAGGCGACCATTGTTTTCCCGAACGGTGCGACTGCCTGTGCCACTTCAAAATTCGCCATCAGACAAGCATCAAAACCGATTAATTCAAATTTACCCGTATTTGCCGTAATTTCCTTAAAGACCGGCGAAAGTTCGGGTGTCGTTAAAGTATCGCCGCTTGCACTTTCATCGCCGACAATGCCGACCCAGCCTTCGCCATGATTACCGAAAACGAGTCCGTAACGCTTGGCGGGAAAGTCTTCGGTCGCCGTTTGCAGAAATCTTTTGAGCGTTGCCGGATTGCCCATATTGACCTCGCCCCAATCGTCAATTTCGCGCAGTTTGCCTTTTTCGATCATCAGATATTTGGCGGTTGTCCAGTTTTTCAAACCGCCGACGGCGCGATTCGTGTATTGACGACCATCGTCGCCGATATGACGGTCAGCCAGCACGATAATATTGATGTTTTCAGAACTCCCGACCGCCATCATTTCCTCTAAATCGCGCATTTGCGGGGCTTCGAGGTCGTTATCGGCATCCATATAAAACATCAGCGTCCATTCGGCTTCCGTTTCATCCTGCGCTAAAACGATTTGCGGAACTAACAAAACTACCGCAAAAAAAATATATACCATCAACTTGCTTTTCATTTCTTTTCTCCTTTATCGCTATCAAATAAGCAGTTTGTCTGCTTATATTTAGTGTTCATTTTGCCGCCGGTCTGATCAGCCATGTAAAAATAATGGTCAGCAAACTCAGGGCGAGAATTACTTCCGCCCAGAAAAATGAAACATAATCGCTGAACGTGCCGATCGGCGGAACAGCGGGTTGGGAATTGCGGACGGCGACAAACGCGAACAGCAATGTAGCGATAAACGAAAACATTGCGATTTCGACCTTGCGACCGCGAATGACGATGCTTAGAACAAGCAGCAAAACGGCGATGGATACGCCCCACATCAAAATCATCACAAAAACCGAAAAGAATTTGACCATTGACGAACGCGCAATCGTCATTTCAATTTCTATATATTTGTCATCGCTTTCTTTACTTTTGGCAGTTTCGATAGTGTAGCCCGGCATTGCGGGTTCGAAATCCAGTGTGAACGCTACTTCTTCTTCCTCGATTTCCTCTTCCGCAGCTTCGGGTTTGGGTTCGGGCTTCGGTTCATCCGCCGGATTTTCTTCGGTCGGTTTCGGTTTATCGGCGGGTTTGTCGGGTTTTGTTGTAAAGTAAAAAATCAATTCCGCTTTGTGATTATCAAAAGGATAATCCGTAACCGAGCCGTTATACATATTCAAAACCACTTCGGTCGGAGTCATCCGTTTGCCTTTATCAAAACTGACTTCCTGCTTGCCGTTTGAACTGTTGGTATCGAATTTAATGTTTCGCGCCAGAGTTCCGTCTTCTTTGGAAAGTTTTCCGTGCGGTGCAAATTCCAGCCTGACGCTGACATCGCCTTTGATCGGGTCAATCGAAAGCACCTTGGCGATAACTTCAATAAAATCCGGGCTTGGTGTCGAAGTCGGATTATTTGCTGTTTGAGCCGCTGCCGGTAAAGCCGTTGCGATGACGAAAATTAGTGTTAAAAAAATGTTTTTGATGCGAAATTTATTACTAATTGCCATAAATATTCTTCTCCTGTTTTGTGTGTTGCCGATAAAGCCGGGCAATTTTGTTTATGAGCAGAGTTTAGTGCGGTTTGCCGGCGGTGTGAATAGAGGCTTTCACACGATTTTTCTATGTGAAAACACACAATTTTTTTTCAGATCAGAACCGTCTGCCGCGAGCGCACGGTTTAACTTAAAGTTTCGAGCCGTTTGCCGACGTTTGAAAAGTTAATCTTCAGCCATCCGCTGGCGGCAGACGGTTCTGACCTTTAACCAATTAAGCAGCACGAGCAAAAGTATTCTAAATGGTGAAATGATGAAATGATTTCATTTTGAAAATTCTAAAAGGTTTCTTTACAAATCGGAATTGAAACGGTCTAAAAGTTTTCTTACATTTTCCGTTTTCCATTGGTACTTATTTTAATCGCTCAATTCCGATTTGTGTGTGAGTGCGAAACGCAAAAGCGCGTTGGTGCCGTGAATGTCTAATTTCTGGCAGATGTTGGTGCGGTGGTTATCAACCGTGCGCGGATGAATAAAAAGAATCTCGCCGATCTCTCTGCTCGTTTTTTCGTCGGCAATAAATTTCAGCACGCGGCGTTCGGTTTTGGTTAATGAATTCAAACCGCCGGTCTGCTCTTTGAACGCGGATATTTTCCGGCTTCGATTAAAAAGATATTCGGTTAAAGAAGCCGTAACATAATGTTTTCCGGCGAAAACCGTTTTGATGCAGACGTTGATTTCGGTCGCCGCGTTGTCTTTGAGGACGTAACCTTTGACACCGGCATCAATCGCCGCATTAAACATCATTTCATCATTAAGCATTGTCAGGAAAACGAGCGCGACCGGCAGATTTCGGTCTTTGATTTTTCGCGCCAGTTCCAGCCCGCTCATCTGCGGCATATTGACATCGGCGACGACGACTGACGGTTCAAGTTTTTCAATCAATTCCAATGCCCTGATGCCATTTTCGGCTTCGTCAATGACTTTTAATTTCGGATCGGCTTCAATAACCTGCCGAAGTCCGCGCCGGAAAATCGGATGGTCGTCAACTATTAAAATGTTTACTTCACTCGTCATACAAAAGTTGTAAAAGATGAGGTCTTTGATTATTGGTGAAAAAGTTTAAAAGTGGAAATGTGAAAAAGTTTATTTTTATCAGCAGGGCTTTCCTATAAAAAATAAATTGCCTCCAACTTTAGTTGGAGGAGCGATTGATTACAGGCTTGAGCCGAATTTCTGTTAAGTAACTTTCCTCTGTGCTTTAGCCTGAGTTTGGCTAAAGCACAGAGCGATGATTGATTATTTTTATCAGATTCGGCTCAAGCCTGTGTGGACAATTAAACCAATCCTCCAACTAAAGTTGGAGGCAATTCATAAAATTTCAACCAAACATTTTTATAGGAAAGCCCTATTTTTATCAGACAAAAATAAACATTTTCACATTTTCACATTTTCACATTTTTACCGTTCCTAAATAGCTGACGCGCATCAAATACCAAAAGTTAATTTTACCGTTGTTCCCTTATTCGGTGCAGAATTTATTACGAGTTTGCCGCCTAAAATCCGCGCCCGCTCATTAATTCCTGCCAGACCGAAACCGCTTTGATCAGCGCGTTTCAAAGCCGCTGCGGCTGTTTCAAAACCTCTGCCGTTGTCGTCAATCGTCAGTTGCAAATTTCCGCTTTCGATTCGTTTGATTTGTACTTTTGCTCCGGTTGCTTCGGAATGTTTGACGATATTGTTCAAACATTCCTGCGCGATTCGATAAAAATTTATTTCTGCATCTTTCGGGAAAAATCCGTCAATCGAATCAATTTCCCACGAAAATTCTATCGCCGATGCTTTGGAAACGCGTTCGAGCATTGATTCGACAGCTTTCGTCAGACCGAGTTCGTCAAGATGATACGGGCGAAGATTGTAGGCAATTTCGCGAACTTCATCAATAGCGGCGGAAGCCGTTTCAGAAATTTCTTCCAGTTGTTTGCTTGAATCTTTGCCGTTTTTTAAACCGATCAACGCCCAATTTTTGATAATCAATAAATCTTGTCCCAGGCTGTCATGCAGTTCGGATGCGATGCGCTGGCGTTCCGATTCCTGTGAATCTAACAGTTTTCGGGCAAATTCTTCCTGTATGATCCGCCGCTTATCCAAAATTTGAATTCTTTGGCGATAAAGTGAAAATAAAATCCCTCCGGCGATCAAAAGACAAAAACTTGCAAACCAAAATGTCCGGTAAAAAGGCGGTTTGATCGTAATTTTTAGTCCGGCGACCGTTTCATTCCAAACGCCGTCAACATTGGCGGCAGAAACTCTAAAAATGTATTCACCGGGCGGAAGATGTGTAAAATATGCCCGGCGGCGCGTTCCCGCGTCAACCCAATTTTCGTCGAGTCCTTCGAGTTTATATTTGAACTTGATCTGCTCCGGTTTAGTAAAACTCAAAGCCGTGTATTTTATTTCGAGCGATTCGTTTTCGGGCAAAATACGGATATTTTTACAGTCGGCTTCCTTGCCGTCAATCAGACAATATTCGACGGCGACATTCGGCGGCGCAGTATTGACGGGCAATCCGTTCGGGTTGATTACGGCAATTCCTCTTTGAGTCGGAAACCAGAGAGAGCCGTCTTTTTTCGATTTGAATCCGGCGGGCGACACTCCGCCGTTGCACTCCGCATCGGGCATTCCGTCTTTTTCGCCGTATCCGACGCTGTTTACTTTTTGTCTTTGTCCTTCGGCAAAATCGTTTAATTCCTGACGGCTGACGCGATAAATGCCGCGATTTGACGAAATCCAGAAGCGTCCGCGATCATCTTCGAGAATTTGAAACGCGCCCTGGTCAAACAAACCGTCGCGGGCGCGAATGGCGGTAAACTTTCCGTCTTTTAATCGGGTCAAACCGTTATCGAAAGTTCCGAACCATAAAACGCCGTCCCGGTCTTCATAAATCGAGCGAATATGGTTTCCGGAAAGACCGTCTTTTTCAGTGAAAGCGGTAATTTGTTCGTTCTCGAATTTTGCCAACCCGCCTGTCGTGCCGATCCAGAGAGTTTCATTTTGATCAAAATGCAGGACTTTTACATCATCGGCGGGCAAACCGTTTTTGCCGGAGAAATAATCAAATAATTGTTCGGAATCGGGAAGTAAACTCTTTGGTTTCCGCTGCGCGAAAACAGTTGATCTCATTCGTCTTAACCCATCGCCTGAACCAAACCACAATCTGCCTTGGCTATCCTCAGAAATGGCGGAAGTCGCTTTTTCCGGCAAAGTAAATTCAACCGAATATCTTCCGTTTTCGATTTTTCCGATCTGATTGTATGAGCCGACCCACAAAATGCCGGCGCGGTCTTCAAAGAGCGATGTGTAAAGTGCGCCGCCGCTGATTGTTCCGAATACGCCGTTTTCGAATTTATGCAGACCCTTCGGATTTCCCCAATCTCCGATCCAAACCGTTCCTTTTTGATCTTCAAAAAGCGGATAAACTCCTTTTCCCGAAAGACCTTCTTTACTTGAATATGACGTAATTATTCGGCGGCTGAAACGCATCAAACCGCCGTCGGCGGTCGCCGCCCAAATGCCGCCTTCGCCGTCCTCGGCAAAACCGTTAAAGCCGTCGCTTGAAAGCCCGTCTTTTCGTGTAAAGTGCCGGAATTTACCGTTTTTATAAATTGATAATCCGCCGGAATCTTTGCTTCCGAACCAAAGATTTCCGGTTGAATCTTCAAAAACGGTATTAATGATTCCGCCGGGCAGTCCGTCTTTTGAAGAAAAAATATCCGCTTTGCCTTCGCGGAATCGCACTACATACCCGTCAAGTACGTCGTCAAAAGCCAACCAGTAATTTCCGGAACGGTCTTGATACAAAAAAGTAAATTTGGATTTGGAGAAAAACCCGGGAATCAGAAGAGTTAAAGAATTTGTGCCGTTCGCCGGATGCAGTTCGTTGCCGACTCGCTGCCAAATTGCACCCTTGTTATCAATTACAGACTTCTTAAATTGTTCGGCAGAAAGCGGCGGCAGTTCGCATTGGATAAACTTTTCATCAGCAAAACAGGCAAATCCTTCGGTCGTGCGCACCCGTAACTTATTTTCAACCGGAAAATACTGCAACGACCAAACCGGGTTTGAAGGCAATCCCTCGCCGGTCGAATAATTTGTAAAAATTCCGTTCCGGTAGCGCATCAATCCGCGATTTTCAGTAGCTACCCAAAGACTTCCGTCACCGGTTTCCACCAGAGTTCCGAGACTGTTTGTTACTAAACCGGGAGAGTTGGCAGTATTGAAAACCGTAAACCGCACACCGTCAAAACGAGCCAAACCGTCGGAAGTTGCCGCCCAAACATAACCGTCCCGCGTCTGCAAAACCGAACGCACCGTTTTGTATGGTAAACCTTGTTCGACAGACCAATTTTCAAAGCGATATTGTCCGAAGGCTTCAGTAGAAACGGATAAAATGCCGACCGAAAAAAAAAGCGATAACAAAATGGTATTGCATAATTTGGGGGATTGAACCATTTTTTTATCACTCCGGAATGTTTAGCGTAAAATTGTGCCGATATTTTACATTAATAAATTCTAAGGTGTTGAACCTGCGAATTTTACTTGTTCGCCCGTCAATGAAAAATGAATGCCTTCGGCGGCGAGCTTGCCCATCTGCGAAGCATCAACCGCCTCCGCACCGCCGTTGACCGAGTCGCCGCCCGCGAAGATTTTCGAGTTCGACGTTTGCATCAATTCATTAACTTTAACCCGTCCTTTTTCGTCGGTTTCGATGCCGTTTGCCTCAAAAAATCCGAATTGTTTTGTCTGCCCGATTGCCTTGATGACCAGATCGCAAGCGATTTCAAAATCGCTGCCGTCAGATTTTCGGCAAAGCAATTTTTCGACTTTTCCGTTGCCGATTATTTCCAGCGGGGAAGTCTGCCAGACAAATTCAATGCCGTCTTTTTTTGCCAGTTCATATTCGTAATCGTAAGCCGAAATGTCTTTTTCGGTGCGCCGATAGATCATCAAAACTCTTTCCGCGCCCAATCTTTTAGCTTGCGTTACGGCATCAATCGCCGTATTTCCCGCACCGATGACCGCCACCGTTTTTCCTAATTTAATGTTTTTCCAATCGCGCGTTTTGATCTTTTCGATAAAATGCAGAGCGTCCAAAACGCCGTCCAAATCTTCGCCCTCGATATTTAACCGATTCGTTTCGCCCAAACCGATGCCGATAAAAATAGCATCGTACAAGTCAGAACCATCTGCGTCAGCGGATGGTTGAACGTGGGAATCCGGATCGTTCGATTTTATTTGGAGTTGTAATTTACCTGAACTTAAACCGCCCGCTGACGCAGGCGGTTCTGACACGGATTCGATTTCCGCATTCAAAATAAACTTTACGCCCAAATTTTCAACCATTTTTACTTCATCGAGCGAATCCTGCTGCGACATTTTATATTCCGCCATACCATAAGTATCGAGTCCGCCGGCAAGCGCGCGTTTTTCATAAATAGTCACCGCATAACCGAGCCGCGCCAGATAAGTCGCGCAGGAAAGTCCCGCCGGACCCGAACCGATAACGGCGACCGATTTGCCGTTCGCTTCGCCTTTTTGAAAAATTTGCCGACCTTTTTCAAACGCATAATCGGTCGCATATCTTTGCAACCGACCGATCTCGATCGGTTTATCCATCAAAGTTTTCTCGACACACGCGCCTTCGCACAAAACTTCGACCGGACAAACCCGCGCACAGCTTGCACCAATCGGATTCGCGTCAAAAATCACCCGCGCCGAACCGTGCAAGTTTCCCGAAGCGATCTTTTTGATAAACGACGGCACGTCAATATGCGTCGGACACGCGTGCGTGCAAGGCGCGTCGTAGCAATAAAGACACCGATTCGCCTCAAAAATTGCTTCGGCTTGATTTAACGGCGGATTGATTTCCGCAAAATTTTGTTCGATTTGTTCGATTGAAATGCTCATATTATTCATCAAAATTTTCCAACATCGCTTTGACCGCGTGTTCGAGAAGCGGAATTTTCTTCATCCTGCAAAATTTTACTTATCGGCTCGCGTTTGACAGAAGTATTGATTTCAATCTTAGGTTTTGCCGCCCAAAAACTAGTTTTCGGATTGACCAGTAAAACACACAATCCGACAAGAATTGCGGTTAGTCCAAAAAGGGAATGCGCCAACAGATTAATCCAAAAAGATATCGGATCTGAATCGGCAAAATAGACGCTACCGCCGCCGCTGCGTGTCGTCACCTCAAAGACACCGTCACTTATTGCCTGTAACGACCCAAACCCAATCAGCAACAAATATCCGAGGTAGAAAATCGGCGACGAAACAAGTGTCCGAATTACAATGTATCCAATTAGGTTATTGCTGATTCGATTGTAAAAGCGTATAAAACGGCTGTCAGGATTCGATCTTTTGTAGTTTGAAAAACCGGCTAACAAACACATAATCACAATTATGCCGAAAATCGGAAGCGTCGTTGTTAAGACAAAAGACCAAATTGTTTCACTTTCAACATAATACACTTGCTCCGATTTGTCGTTGTAAAAGCTGACAATGGTGTGCGCACTTGACCGCCATTTCAAAATTGTGCCGTCTTTGAGCGTAATTGTTCCGTATTGATTTTGATATGCATTCCCGTGATCCTTTTTGAACTTTCCTGTCATCCTGAGAGTGAGATGTGGCAAAATTCTGAGTAGCGATTCAGGCGTTTGATAGCGGAATTTGTTATCCGTGGTTTCGATTTTTTGCACGTCTTCGACTTTCGGCAACGTGAAAGTATTTTCAGTCTGTGAAGCCTCCACCGTTTTGGATTGACTATTAGTATTGGCGGTCTGAGCCGAAATCACTCCAATAAACAACAATGCGACAAAAGTGAAACCGACTATAATTTTCTGTAACATAATTTTCCCCTTGTTTTACCGGATGGCAATGTCGTAAATCAAAGCTCCAATCCGTTTCGACGGCTTAAATTTTACTGCTTTTGCCGACACGACATCACCTTTTTTTGGTCACGGTTTTGGTTGTTTTGATAGATTTTTCCGCATCTTCTATTTGTTTCTCTGCTTCCGATAGTGTGTTTTTCGCGTATTTCGCGGTTAATTTTCTTAATCCGCCACAATTTGCCCGTAAGCGTCAGGTCGGCGGTCTCTGAAAAACTGCCAAGTGTTTCTGACTTCGCGAATCAAATCCATATCCAAATCGGCGACGACGAGTTCGTCCTTGTCGCGTGAAGCCTCGGCGATGATTTGCCCGCGCGGGTCGCAAAAATAACTTTGACCGTAAAATTCGCCGATGTTCCAAGGCGGCTCAATTCCGACGCGGTTGATTGCGCCGACGAAATATCCGTTGGCGACGGCGTGCGCCGGTTGTTCGAGTTTCCAGAGATATTCCGAAAGTCCCGCGACGGTTGCCGATGGATTAAAGATAATTTCCGCGCCGTTCAAGCCCAAACATCTTGCGCCTTCGGGAAAATGGCGGTCGTAGCAGATATAAACGCCGATTCGCGCAAACGCCGTATCAAAACACGGATAGCCGAGATTGCCGGGACGAAAATAAAATTTTTCCCAAAATCCGGGCGCAACGTGCGGAATATGAGTTTTGCGGTATTTGCCCAAATATTTTCCGTCAGCGTCAATGACGGCGGCGGTATTGTAATAAACGCCGGAAATTTCTTCCTCGTAAATCGGCACGATCAAAACCATGCCGTGTTCTTTCGCCACCGACTGCATCATTTGCACAGTTTTACCGTCGGGAACTTTTTCGACCGCTTCATACCAACGAGTTTGCTGTTCGGCGCAAAAATACGGCGTGGTAAAAATCTCCTGAAAACAAAGCATCTGCACGCCTTGCGCCGCCGCGTCTTCCACCAATTTCATTTGATTTTCGATGTTCGCCCGTTTTATTTCCTCAATCGGCGCATTCACATCACCGACGTTGTGCGCCTGAATCAATCCGCATTTTATTATTCTCGACATAGTTTTCTCCAATCTTTTAACCACGAAGTTACACGAAATTTTCACGAAGGTAAAACAAATTCTCAAAAAACTTCGTGTTTACTTCGTTGTTCATTTCTTAAATTTTGCATCATCAATCGCCGCGTTATTTTTCACGTCCAAAACCTTGCGCGTCCAGCGAATATTCGGAACGGCGAATTTTACGACGGTCGGCAATTTTACGCCGCCGAAATCTTTGTAATCGGTGTAATCAACCTGATAGACAAATTCGCCGAGAATCGTCGGAGTCGAAGCCGAACGGCGCACAAGTAAACCTGTCGAAACATCAAAATAAAGTTTTTCGGACGAATTTTCAGCCGTTTTCGCAAGCACCAAAAAAGTTTCTTTTCCATCAATTTTCGCAGTCGAATCAAATACGATCTCAGTATAAACCGCTTGCAAATTCGGATTTGCAAAAATCTCGGCTTCACGCTTGATTTGCGCGATTTCATCAGATTTTAATTCAATGTTTGCACCGTTTCCAACCTTGCGGGCATTTACGCCGTCGTAGATTTCTTCGATCACATAATCGCCGTATTCTTTTGACGGATAAATTGTTTTAACCGACATTTTAACGCCTTTTTGAATAATCTCTTCAACCTCAAAAGTCTTTCCGTCGGGTTCGATTCGGTGCGCTTTGATCTGCCGCGAAGCGATTTTCGCCAAATTCTCTTTTCCGCCGAGCGCAGTTTCATATTTCGCCAAAATCCCGTCAACCGCTTGTTTTTTTTCGGACTGCGTTCGGCGCGGCTCACGAATCACAGGCATCAACGGAATCGCCGATTGCGGAACAGGTCTGCCCTGATGACAGGTGGCGCAAGTGATTTCGGAGCGACCTTCAAAATAATTTTTGTTCAGATCAAAAGTCATCTTGAGCATTTGCCGCGCAATGTCTTTATGTTCAAAACCTTCCTTTTCATAATCGCCATCATTCGACGCGTGACAAAATGCACAATTCACGCCCAAACTCGCCGCCATCATATTCATCACCTTGCCCATCTGATCGGCAGGCATATCGTTCAAAACCTTGATGCTCTTAAATTTCTGTCCGGCAGTTTCAACTTTTATTTGGGCTTGCTGTTTGTTTCCGACAAACAGCAAAACAGCAAACAAAAAACTGCTGATTATAATGATGAGTTTAATTTTATTTTTCATTATTTTAGCTGGAAATCTTTCAACTTCTTGAAAATATATCCGCCTTTATCCGCGCCCCAAACCTGTTTGTCGTCTTTGTCCCAACCTCTGTCCCAACTGATGAGTTTATCTCTGTAAATCGTCACTTCGGAGGTTGCATAACTCGCGCCGCGAAGCGAACTCAAACATTCTTTGCCCGGCGTTGATCCGCTGAAATTTCCATCAGTATTTTTACTCAGTAATATCGAACAACCTTGCCGATCAATCAACGAATCGGCGTTCAAATTTTTCAATTTACTTTCGTCTTTCCAACCGCCGATGTAGTTTTCAGGATTTTTCATTTCATAAACTTTGCTGACAATCGTCTTTTCGTCTTGCCGGTAAAGATGATAAATTCTCTGACGATAAGGTTTATCTTCGGTTTCCGCTGCCGCTTGTTCGACATAAAACCAAAAACCGTCTTTCTTATCTTTCCAGATTGGCTTCATCCGCAGTTTTATATGAAAAATTGTCGAATCGGTTTTCGATTGCTCTTCACTGCTGAATTCGCCAGCCATAGTCGCCGCCAGTTTTTTTACGTCTTTTTGCTTTACTTTTATAGTTTGAGCAAACCCGAGATTAACGCTAAATAACAAAATGATTACAATAAATACTTTCTGCATAATCCAAAATATACGGGTCAGAACCATTTGCGGTAGCGTATGGTTTAAGTTGGCAGGTCAAAGGTTCGCTGTTTCACGTTCAACCGCCCGCTACCGCAGACAGTTCTGACCTTTCGCTTGAAATTAGCTCATCCAATTAATGCCAGCTTCCGCGTTCCATTT